>NZ_JBBAXC010000016.1 GCF_037120725.1 Bacillus spongiae | reverse complement strand
ATCCCATTGGTCCTTCTAGATATTCTTTAACAATGGTTAATTTTAAATCGTCACTATATTTTGCCATACAAAAACACCCCAAAAATTAGTTTTTAACTCTAACTTTTGGGGTGCAGAACCTCGGCAGATTTTTTTATTTATATTGAACTAGAAAATATTTCTTTTTCCCTCTTCGAACAATAGTATATTGTTGATCGATTTTATCTGATTCCTTTATGATGTAGTGTAATTCCGTCGTACGTTCACCATTAATATAAATGGCTCCATTTTGAATATCTTCTCGTGCTTGGCGCTTAGAAGGTGAAATCTTGGCAGCTATGAGCAAGTCAATTAATCCAATCTCTTCTGCCTTATCTTGTTGAAATGAAGGAAAATCCTTAAATCCTTGTTTAATTTCAGATGATGTTAAATTTTTCACATCTCCACTAAAGAGAGCATTTGTAATCTTAATTGCTTGCTCTAATCCATCCATACCGTGAATGAGCTTTGTCATTTCCTCAGCTAACGCCTTTTGTGCTTTACGCAAATGCGGCTCTTCCTGTAGCGATACTTCTAATGCTTCAATTTCCTCTCTAGACAAAAAGGTGAAGAACTTTAAGTACTTTAATACATCTGCATCGGCTGTATTAATCCAAAATTGATAAAACTCATACGGAGTCGTTTTTTCTGGGTCTAACCAAATAGCTCCACTTTCTGTTTTTCCGAATTTCGTTCCATCTGATTTAGTGACAAGTGGAATCGTTAAACCGAATGCTTTCGCTCCCTCTTCCTGAGTCTTGCGAATAAGTTCAAGTCCTGTCGTAATATTTCCCCATTGGTCACTGCCACCAACTTGAAGCTTACAATTATGATGCTCATATAAATGCTTGAAGTCCATTGCTTGAAGAATGGTATACGTAAACTCGGTAAAAGAAATACCTGAATCGAGACGAGAAGAAATCGTATCTTTGGCAAGCATATAGTTCACCCCAACATGTTTACCAAAATCACGTAGGAAAGTCACCACATCCATTGAGCCAATCCAGTCATAGTTATTGACCATAACCGCACCATTATCACCTTCAAAAGAAAAGATTTGCTTGAGTTGTCCTTTTAAACAAGATACATTATGTTCAACCTGATCCATTGTTTGTAGCTTTCGTTCCTCTTTCTTTCCACTTGGATCCCCAATTAGACCTGTTGCCCCACCGACTAATACTAGCGGTGTATGTCCATGAAGTTGAAAACGTCTTAACGTTAGGAAAGGAAGTAAATGACCGATGTGCATACTATCTGCTGTAGGGTCAACACCACAATAAATCGCTATTTTCTCGTCAGATAGTAACTTTTCTAGCCCTTCTTCGTCCGTTTGTTGATATATGATTCCTCTCCATTCTAACTCACTCAATAATTCCATTTTTAAATTCCTCCTACTAATACTCTATATTGTATTGAAAGCATAAAAAGCGTCCCTGCAATATGCAGGGACGCTATATGCGCGGTACCACCCAACTTAAAGAACTAATTCTTCATCTCATCATAAAATAACGGTCTTCCCGTTTACTGCTACTACTATCATTATTCACAGTAAAAGCTCTAGGAGGTAATTCACTCGCATATTTGTACTGATTTTCACCAACCATCAGCTCTCTAAAAACAGGGATATGCTCGCTACTTCATCCTTTCATAGCCAGTTTCTTATTCATTTGTTATAATTATATATTAAGTTATTTAACATGAAGTAAGTGTAAATGTCAAATGTATCATGAATTTAATAATCCTATCATATTCAGCGTGACAAAATATGCTATAATGTATGTGATTTCGGGGGGATTGTATAAATGAATAAAAAATGGAACCTAATCAAGGAGAAAGCCAGTCTTGTCACTAATTTCTTTCAAAATAAAAAGGTTCGTAAAAGCACGAGAATTACATTCGGCGTCACTTGGAATTTACTCCTTGTTTTTCTCATCTTAATGACGATGGGATTTACATTTGCCGGAGGAGTAGGGGCTGGCTATTTCGCTTCACTCGTGAAAGACGAATCAATTCGATCATACGATAGTATGAAAAAAGACATATACAACTATGAAGAAACGTCAAAATTATATTTTGCTGATAATCAATTTTTAGGACAGCTCAGAACTGATTTAGAGCGTGAAGAAATAGAAATTGAAGACGTGTCAGAGCACTTAATTAATGCGGTAATCGCCACGGAAGATGAATACTTCGAAGAGCATGAAGGAGTCGTCCCAAAAGCGATTCTTCGAGCTATTTTCCAAGAGTTCACTAATTCCAACGTTCAATCAGGTGGTAGTACACTGACACAGCAATTAATTAAAAACCAAGTATTAACAAACGAAGTCTCATTTGAGCGAAAAGCAAAAGAAATTTTACTTGCCCTTCGGTTAGAGCGTTTCTTTGAGAAGGAAGAGATTCTTGAAGCTTATCTTAATGTAGCCACTTTAGGCCGAAATTCATCAGGCCGAAATATTGCTGGCGTGCAATCTGCCGCACAGGGGATTTTTGGGGTCAATGCGAAAGATTTAACCATACCTCAATCAGCTTTTATTGCAGGACTTCCACAAGCCCCATTTTCTTACACACCATATACAACCATGTCTGAAGACGGCACCTTAAAAAGTGCGGAAGGGCTTGAACCTGGTTTAACAAGAATGAAAACCGTATTAGCCCGCATGCTAAAGGAAGGTTATATAACGGAAGAAGAATACGATAATGCCGTCAATTATGATATTGTAAAAGATTTTATAAAGCCGAAAGAGAATCCTGCAGAAAAATATCCATATTTAACGCAAGAATTAGAGAATAGAGCAAAAGAGATTATCGCTTCGATTCTGGCAGAAAAAGACGGCTATACAGAAGAAGATTTGCAAATGGATGGAGAGCTAGCAGAGAAGTATACTACGCTTGCCGATCGAGATATGCGTCAAAATGGCTATGAAATTCATTCGACCATCATGAAAGATATATACGATGCTATGCAGGTGACGAAGAACGATTTTTCAGACTATCATCCTACTCGAACGGTTGAAGAAACAGATCCTGAAACAGGAGAGACGATTAATAAAGATGCTCCCGTTCAGGTCGGTGCCATTATGATTGAAAATTCTAGTGGAAAAATCCTTAGCTTTGTCGGTGGCCGCGACCATGATATACAAGCACAGAACCATGCAACACAATCCGAACGGCAAAATGGATCTACAATGAAACCCCTCATTGTCTATGCTCCAGCACTTGAGCTTGGGTTAATTGCACCTAACACGCCTGTACCCGATGTAAGTTTTACAGCAGGTAAATGGAATCCGAAAAACTATACTAGTACGGTATATGGATTAATGCCTGCGAGATCAGCAGTTGCTCGTTCAACCAACCTAGCTGCCGGAAGAACATATTTAAAATTTATAGACCAACTGCCTGCTAAAAATCTGGACAAAATGGGCTTTACGTCTCTTGAAGAAGAAGAATATTATTACCCATCACTTTCTCTTGGCGCGATGACTGTTGGGGTGACTTTGGAAGAAAATGCTAACGCGTATACTACATTTACCAACGGTGGCCAATTTATCGATGCTTATATGATTGAAAAGATTGTTGATCGTGATGGGAATATTATGTATCAAAATAAAACAGAGCCTGTCGAAGTCTTTTCTCCGCAAACAGCTTATTTAATGTTAGAGATGATGAGAGACACAATGAAATCTGGCGGAACAGGACAAAGTGCTGCTAGTTACCTCAACTATTGGTCTGACTGGGCAGGAAAATCAGGAACAACGCAATTTTTTGGTGACCATTGGTTTATCGCCTCGAATCCAAATATCACCTTTGGTACGTGGGTAGGGTACGATGAACCAGCTTCATTGAAAACACCTGTTGGGTTGCATTATGGTGTTCGAAATATTAAGCTTTGGTCGGAGCTCTTAAATTCAGCCTACGAGCTAAACCCATCGCTAGTAGACCCAGATGCGAGCTTTAAACGACCAGAAGGGATTGTCTCTCGCTCGTTCTGCTCCGTATCAGGTATGCTGCCATCAAAAGAATGTAGCGATGCAGGTTTAGTGACTTCAGGGCTATTTAATGCAAAATATGTCCCAACTCAAGTCGATGATAGCTTAATTACTAGCCGCTACGTCACTCTTGGAGACGAGAAATATATCGCACTAGATTCTACTCCAGAAGAATTTTCAGAGGCTGGTGTGGTGTTAAACCCTGATTTTGTGACACGTGTATTAGCTGGTTTATCAGCCAATCCAGAAGAATTGATTCCCCCTAATGATAAAAGGTTTGAGAATGTACTAGTCTCAAATAATAAAATTAAAGATGATGGGAAAGCTCCAGGAAAAGTGAAGGCTTCTGAATCTGGAAAATCCATTACTTGGACTACATCGGTCAGCTCAGATGTTATCGGATACCGTGTTTATCAAATAGACGGTTCAAACCGTAAAAAAGTTGGAAGTATTAAAGCGGATGAATCCTTAAAGGTGAAGGTTGGAGATGGCAAATATGTTGTCGTTGCCGTAGATGTCGCTGGACTGGAATCCGGAGACTCAAATGTTATCCAAATTGGTGAAGAAGAGAAACCAAAAGATCCGAAACCGAAAGACGATAAACCAACAGATCCACCACCTAAGGATGACAAGCCAGCTGACCCTCCTTCTGGGGGGAATGCACCAACGACGAACTCAACTCCTGGCGGGAATGCACCAACGAATACTCCTTAAAAGTAATATCATTACAACGGATTCGAGATTAGTTCTCGAATCCGTTTTTTATTCATAATAAAAACCTCCAACAACTGTTGAAGGTTCAAAACAGCATTTATTTAATCTTCCATTGTTGAAAGATCACCAGTAGGTAAGTCTAGCTCCCATGCCTTTAATACTCTTCGCATAATCTTTCCACTTCTTGTTTTAGGTAGCTTATCTCTAAATTCGATTTCCCTTGGTGCTGCGTGGGCCGCTAAGCCTTTTTTGACAAAGATTCGGATTTCTTCCTCTAGTTCGGCTGAAACTTCATACCCATCCCGTAAAGCTACAAAGGCTTTAATAATTTCTCCACGTACGGGATCCGGAATACCTACTACTCCTGCTTCAGCGACTGCCGGATGCTCCACTAGCTTGCTTTCTACTTCAAAAGGACCAACCCTCTCTCCCGAGGTCATAATGACATCATCAATTCGTCCTTGAAACCAGAAATATCCATCCTCATCCATATAGGCAGAATCTCCTGAAACATACCAGTCTTCTGCCATAAAGTAAGAAGCATACTTCTCACTATTATTCCAGATTGTGTGCATCATGGACGGCCAGCCTTTTTTCACCGCAAGATTCCCCATTCGATTCGGTGGAAGCTCTTGGCCGTTGTCATCAATTATTGCTGCTTTAATACCTGGAAGTGGTTTTCCCATAGAACCCGGTTTAATTTCTAAACATGGATAGTTACAAATTACCTGTCCACCCGTTTCTGTCATCCACCATGTATCATGTATTCGTAAATGAAACACTTTCATTCCCCAACGAATGACTTCTGGATTTAATGGTTCTCCGACACTTAACACATGACGCAACGACGAAAAGTCAAACTTCTTAACAAGCTCGTCTCCTGCACCCATTAGCATACGGAAAGCTGTTGGAGCAGAGTACCAAACCGTAATACCATATTCTTCAATTGTTTCGTACCAATTTTCAGGACTAAATCTACCACCTAATATGACATTAGATGCTCCAACTAACCAAGGACCGAACATGCCATAAGAGGTGCCAGTAACCCAACCAGGATCAGCTGTGCACCAATACACATCTTCTTCCTGTAAATCTAACACCCACTTCGCCGTTTGGTAATGTTGGATCATCGCATTATGAACATGTAGTACTCCTTTTGGTTTGCCAGTTGAACCAGAAGTATAATGAAGAACAAGGCCTTCCGTCCGTTCCATCCATTCTATTTGAAGCTTTTTTTCCGCATATTTCATCTTCTCTATAAAATCAATATACTTATCGTCTTCTTCAACTGACTCTCCTATAAGAAAGACATGTTTTAATGCAGGTAGCTCATCTATAGGTACACGTTGTAAAAGCTCTGGTGTTGTAATTAGAACCTTTGCCTCACTGTCTACTAACCGATCCTTTACAGCTCCTTCCATAAATGCTTCAAATAAAGGACCAATAATGGCTCCTAGTTTTATCGCTCCTAGTGCGGCAAAATATAGCTCCGGTGATCTTGGCATAAAAATAAAGACGCGATCCCCTTTTTCAACGTTCCCGTATTTTCTCAACACGTTACCTGCTTTATTAGAGTACTCCTTCATTTCTTTATACGTATATTTTTCATCTCGTTCATGATCACGGTAGTAAAGAGCGATTTTATTTTTTCGGAAAGACTCGGCATGTCGATCAATTGCTTCATAGGCCATATTTACTCGACCGGATTGTGACCAAGTAAATTCTTCTTCTACTTGCTTCCAGTCAAACTCACCAGCCACTAAGTCATAATCTCTTAAATTATAATTCCCCTTCATACTTGGTAGCGCTTCCATATTCATTTATTCCCTTCCCCTCTTTTTTGAAATTATTATATTTATTATAGTATAATACTGGTATTTTCACAATTTTTAAAATATAAACACTCTCTATACTTACTCTAATATTATCTGAAAACGCTTTATTTTTAATATATTCATGTATAATAAGATTAGAAGAGCTTCATGACTCAAGGTTAGCAGTATGCACTTGAAAATAGCCGAATCTAAAAAACAAGGTGGTGACCTAATGGAACACAAGAAAACGTATAATGCAGCAGAGCTAAAAACACCCTACGGAAATGTTGTCATCGAAGGCCCCATTTCCTCTAAGAAACTAGCATCTTTTGAATTTCATGAAGATTTAGTCGCTTTTCGCCCTCCTGTTCAACAGCATAAGGCCCTAGTTGAAATTGCCGATCTTCCAGAAGGTAGAATCATCATTGCACGTCAGCATAATACCATTATTGGGTATGTAACGTATTTGTATCCTGATCCTTTAGAAAGATGGTCGCAAGGAAACATGGAGGAACTTCTTGAATTAGGTGCTATTGAGGTCATTCGTAAATTCAGAGGATACTCAATCGGGAAGAACTTATTGAAGGTTTCCATGATGGATGACGCCATGGAAGACTATTTAATCATAACAACAGAGTATTATTGGCATTGGGATTTAAAAGGAACAGGGCTTAACATTTGGGAATATCGTAAAGTAATGGAAAAGATGATGAATGCTGGGGGTTTAGAGTGGTTTGCTACAGATGACCCTGAGATTAGTTCACATCCTGCCAACTGTTTAATGGCGCGCATTGGAAAGCGGATTCCTCCAGAGGCGATCCAACAGTTTGACCGATTACGATTTATGAATCGATTCATGTATTAGAGAGAAATTCACACAAAAGGGGTTGATTTGACAATGATTGTTGAACAAGTAATGAAGACAAATATAACTGTTTTAACTCCTGAAGATACCATTCAAAAAGCAATTGAAGTAATGCGAGCTCACTCTATTCGTCACATCCCAATTTGTACAGCAAATAAGCTTGTAGGCATTATCAGTGATCGTGATGTAAAAGAAGCCACTCCTTCAACCTTTAACAAACACTCTGTTGAAGAATTTAAAAAACCACTCAAGCAAATTATGACAACAAATGTCATTACTGGCCACCCTCTTGATTTTGTTGAAGAAGTGGCTGCCCTCTTTTATGAATACCAAATAAGCTGCCTACCTATTGTTAAAGAAGATAAGCTTGTGGGTATTATAACTGAAACGGATTTACTACACACTTTAATCGAGCTAACTGGAGCACATCAGCCTGGTTCTCATTTTGAAGTAAAAGTGCAAAACAAGGCTGGCATGTTATTTAACGTCGTCCGCATTTTAAACGAGCACAACGTTAATATTCATAGCGTCCTTGTGTACCCTGATTCCGAGGATGAAAAATATAAAATACTAGTATTTCGTATTCAAACGATGAATCCGCTGCCTTTATTACATAGTTTGAAAAAAGAGGGTCATATTGTTTTGTGGCCTAACATGCCAGGTGTTACCTCATGAAAAATGCTGTTTTTGTATATTCTGATGAATTGCTTTCTTATTGTTTTTCAAAGGAGCACCCCTTTAATCAATTTCGCTTAAAGCTAACAGTGGACCTTTTAAAAAGTATGGGCGCTATTGGCGACCAAGATATAATTTCTCCTCGAATGGCGACAGATGAAGAGCTTTGTTCCATTCATTACAGCGATTTTGTAAACGCTGTCAAATTAGCAGGAAAAGGGGAGTTATCCTCAGAAACTTCGGAAAATTATGGAATAGGAACAGAGGACACGCCCATCTTCCCTAACATGCATGAAGCCAGTGCTTTCCTTGTAGGAGGTACATTGAAGGCCGTAGAAGAAGTAATGAGCGGTAGAGCGAAGCATGCTCTGCACCTTGGTGGAGGGCTCCATCATGGCTTTCGTGGGAAAGCATCTGGTTTCTGCGTCTACAACGATAGTTCCGTTGCGATAAAATATATGCAGGAAAAATATAATGCTCGCGTCTTATATGTCGATACCGATGCACATCATGGTGATGGAGTTCAATGGGCATTTTACGATGACCCTAATGTCTGCACCTTTTCGATTCATGAAACTGGACGTTATTTATTTCCGGGTACAGGACAAGTGAACGAGAGAGGGAGTGGAAAAGGGTATGGCTATTGTTTTAACATTCCTTTAGATGCTTTTACGGAGGACGAATCTTGGATACAATCCTATGAAGAAGCTTTAACAGCAGTAACAGCTTACTTTAAGCCTGACGTGATTATTACACAAAATGGAGCAGATGCCCATTTTTATGATCCTTTGACACATTTAAATTCAACCATTGATATTTACAAACGTATTCCTCAGCTCGCTCATCAACTTGCTCATCAATATTGCGAAGGAAGGTGGATTGCTGTAGGAGGCGGAGGCTATGATATTTGGCGAGTTGTTCCGAGAGCTTGGTCCTTATTATGGTTAGAAATGAGCGATCAGCATTTAAACACGAACAAAGTTCCTTCTGATTGGATTAAACAATATCAACAACAATCACCGGTCCCATTACCGACTCATTGGACTGATGCCATTGATATGTATAAACCTATTCCAAGAAAAAATGAAATAACAGATAAAAATGCCCAAACTGTCTCAAAGTTACTCTATCCAATAAAAAAATATCAAACAAACCAAAGGTCCGTTTAATATACCCTTAAGTATGGGGAAACTCCTTCTGAGACACTTCCCCATATTTAATTCCTTCTTTCCCTTAATCCGTTGTTTCTTACTCGATTTAAGTAACCATCATAACATTTCGTAATAAAGCCCATTAAGATAAAATAATGAATTGAACACATCTGAACTTGTGTAGCAGGTTCTCATTTTCCCCAAAAGAAAACTGCACCTGCCATTGTATTAGGGTAGGGTGCAGTTCATCATTGCATAATATTTTTCAATTAGTTTCAGGATCTAAAATAACTAATTCAACACGTCGGTTTTTTTGTAGGTTATCCTGACTATCATTAGGAGCTATCGGTCGTGTTTCCCCATATCCTTCAAGAGCGAATCGGGATGGGTCCAAATTTTCGTTCACCACTAAAAATTCGATAACGCTCCCTGCTCTTGCACCAGATAAAACCCAGTTTGAAGGGTATTTATACGTGTTAATCGGACGGCTATCCGTATGTCCTACAACTTTAACACCATTTGGAATTTTCGTTAACAAGTCCCCTACTTTATGAAGTAATGGATAAGCCTCTTTTCTTAAAGTATCGTCACCAGAATTAAATAGGATTTGTTCCTGGAGCACCAATACTACCCCGCGTTCAGTCCGAGTTGCCACCGCAACTTCACTAAGGTTTTGATCATCTACAAATTCGTTAATTTCAGACAGTAGCTCATTTAATGAATTTACACCGTCTTCCACTTTTTGATTCTCACCAGGGTCCAGCATTTCATCTTTTTTGTGAACATCTGGAGAGGCTGAAGGGTTTTCTAACGGAATAACTGAAGGGTAGAATTCTAATATTTGCTTTTGTTTAAAAGAATCCGCAATAGCCTTAAATTTGACGATATCAATTTGTGACATGGAAAATAGCAGAATAAAAAACACGAGGATTAAAGTGGTTAAATCCGAAAATGTAACCATCCATCTTGGCGCACCCTTTTGTTGTTTAAGAGGTTTGCGATTAAGCTTCATTCATGATAGCCTCCTGCCCATCCATCTCATTACTTTCTTCATCTCTTCGTTGTGATTTAGGCAAGAATACGCTTAATTTTTCTTCTAAAATTTTCGGATTTTGTCCAGATTGAACCCCAATTACACCTTCAATAATAATTTGCTTAACAAATATTTCTTTCTCCGTTTTCGCTTGAAGTTTTGATGCCATTGGAATAAATACTAAGTTTGCCAATAAAGTTCCATATAACGTTGTTAATAAGGCAATTGCCATGTTTGGTCCTAAAGTAGTCGGGTCATTTAAGCTTTTTAACATTAGAACGAGACCAATCAGGGTTCCAATCATCCCCCAGGCAGGTGCATATTCTCCTGCTTTTTCTAATATACTTCTTCCTTGGCGATGACGATCTTCTAATGCAAGAATCTCAGCATTCATAATATCCACAATGACATCAGGCTCAATGCCATCAACAGCTAATAATACCCCCTTTTTAATAAAAGGGTCATCGACATCTTCGACCTCTGCTTCTAGAGCTAATAGCCCTTCCCTTCTTGCTCTTTCAGAAAGAGTCACAAACGTATGAACAAGTCCTTTCAAGTCAAACTCTTCCTTTTGAAAACTTTTTTTAATGACCGGAATCATTCGTTTTAGTTCTTTTAAGGAAAAGCTTACGAGTATCGCTGAAATTAGACCACCAAATACTACAATGACAGCAGGAATATCAATGAATGATTGAAACCCAGTCACTCCACCATTTGTAATAATTGCAAATGCGATAAAGGCTAACCCTATTACTAGTCCAACTGGCGTAAAAACATCTAGCTTTTTCATCATTTCTCTCCCCAGAATCAAATAATTGTTTGTCTATATTCTATATATCGACAAAACCATTATTTTGTTGAGTTACGATACTCAATTCTATGAGGAAGTACGACAATATTTTCGTCAACTTTTTCTTTATTCATATATTTTGTTAATAATCTCATGGCCACAGCCCCAATATCATATAATGGTTGTACAATACTTGTTAGCTGAGGCCTTACCATTAAGGCGAGCCTTGTATTATCAAAACTAATGATTTCTAACTGTTCAGGAATACGTACATCATTATCTTGAGCTCCATGAACCACACCAAGAGCCATCTCATCATTCCCAACAATTATAGCAGTAGGTTTGTTATCTAGCGCACTCAGCTTACCCCATGAATCTATTCCAGCATCGTACGTATAGTCACCTTCAATTATATATTCTTCTCGGAAAGGAAGACCTGCATCTGATAATGCCCTTTTATATCCTTCAAGCTTATAAAGCCTATTAATGGTATCGTGAAAAGGTCCACTTACAAATGCAATTTCTGTATGTCCCTTTTCAATCATGGATTGTACTGCATCGTAAGCTGCTATTTCATAATTAATATTTACAGATGGAACCTTTTTCGTCTCTTCAACTGAACCAGCTAAAACAATTGGGACAGGAGAACGCTCAAATTCAGCAACATGCTCTTCTGTAATGTCTCCACCCATAAAAACAATTCCATCTACTTGTTTGCCTAACATCGTATTTAATAAGTGTAATTCTTTCTCTTTATTTTGATCTGAATTACTTAAAATTATGTTGTATTTATACATTGTCGCGATGTCTTCGATTCCTCTTGCTAATTCAGCAAAAAAGATATTGGAAATATCGGGAATAATTACACCGACAGTCGTTGTTTTTTTACTTGCTAGCCCACGTGCTACAGCATTTGGACGGTAGCCAAGCCGCTCAATTACTTCCAATACTTTCTTTCTAGTTGCTGGTTTAACATTTGGGTTTCCATTGACTACACGTGAAACAGTAGCCATGGATACGTTCGCTTCACGAGCTACATCATATATGGTTACATTCATTTTAAAGAACACTCCTTTTATATCCTTAGTATGTATTTTACACTATATCAAAAATAGCATTCCGCTACGTATAATTTCATTTAATGCTTTTTATAATACGATAGTGTTCCTAGAACTTCAATGAATATCACCCTATTTTGATATATTTTTCACATAATCAACTAGAAAAGTCTAATTGAGGTACATTGTAGGAAGTGTAAATCGTCATATACACATAAATTGTTGCATCAAAAAAAGCTCCATTAAGGAGCTTTTATGAGCGAATTGAAATCCCTTTTTGCAGTTCAGAATAGAACTGGTCAAATTGATCTAAGTTCATTTGCTGTGCTGAATCTGAAAGTGCTACAGCAGGGTCTGGATGTACTTCTGCCATTACCCCGTCAGCCCCGATTGCAATTGCGGCTTTCGCTGTTGGTAGTAATAAATCTCTACGACCTGTTGAATGAGTAACATCAACAAAAACTGGTAAATGTGTCTCTTGTTTTAAGATTGGAACTGCTGAAATATCAAGGGTATTACGTGTTGCTCTCTCATATGTTCTTATGCCTCGTTCACAAAGAATAATGTTTTCATTTCCTTGTGAAATAATATACTCAGCAGCATTAATGAATTCACTAATTGTTGCTGCTAAACCTCTCTTAAGTAATACTGGTTTATTCACAGCTCCTGCAGTTTTCAACAACTCGAAGTTTTGCATATTTCGAGCACCAATCTGAATGACATCAATGTAATCAATTGCTTTCTCAATATCAGCCGGATTAACAATTTCACTAACTACTGCTAAATCATATTCGTCTGCCACTTGTTTTAAAATTTTTAAACCATCTAAGCCTAGTCCTTGGAAATCATATGGAGAAGTACGTGGTTTAAACGCACCACCGCGAAGTAATTTTAATCCTTTTGACTTGACGGCCTCTGCGACAATTTTAACTTGTTCGTAGGATTCAACTGCACATGGACCGAAAATGAAGTGTGGCTGTCCATCACCAATTTTGTCTCCTTTAATATCAACAATCGTGTCTTCTGGCTTCTTCTTTCTAGATACAAGTAATGCTTTACGATGATCGTCTTGTTGTAATTCTAATCCAGCTTTAAAAATCTCCTTGAAAATATGTTCAATAGTTGAATTTTCAAATGGTCCATCATTATGATCGGTAATAAGGTCTAACATACCTCTTTCTCTAACAGGATCATATCGATTCATCCCTTGTTTTTCTTTAGCTTTCCCGATTTCTTGGACAATTGTCGCTCTTTCATTTATAAGCTCCAATAGTTTTAAGTTCATTTCATCGACTTGTTTTCTAAGTTGATCTAATTCTTGATTGCTCACTTTAAGCACCCTTTCCAAATTCATTTACACATTAACTGAAAAAACAACACTATACTTATTATCACATGATATAACCGGATATGATATTTTTCAATCCGACAATTTATGATACTTTTAAAATAGATGATAAAAAACATTATAATTCATATATAATCAAATGTCACGAAAAATTCTTTAATTATTAAACGCTTTTAAGCGTTAAAGTAAATTACTAATTATAAAAGTGGGGGACAACATGCAAACAGAGAAAAAGATCTTTGCGTTAGACATAGGGACGAGGTCGGTAGTTGGGATTATTTTAGAAGAAAAAGATAACTTTTTCAAGATTGTTGAAGTACTTTCTATTGAACATAAAGAACGCGCAATGGTAGATGGCCAAATACATGATGTTTTAGCAGTAAGTGAAACCATTATAAAAGTGAAACAACAATTGGAAAAAAGACATGGGCCTCTTACAAAAGTATGCGTAGCTGCTGCTGGTCGTGCATTAAAAACCCAATTGGCTCAATCATCCATTGATATACATGGAAAACCTTTAATGACGCAAGATGACATTCTCCATTTAGAACTAAGTGCAGTTCAACAGGCTCAAGCACTTGCTGCTGAAAAACAACAGGCAGAAAATAGTATTCACTACTATTGCGTTGGTTATTCTGTTCTTCATTTTAAATTAGATGATGAAGAAATTGGCAGCCTTGTTGATCAACAAGGTCATACCGCTACGGTCAAAATTATTGCCACTTTTTTACCAAAAATTGTCGTTGAATCATTGCTTTCTGCCCTCAAACGTTCAAACTTAGAAATGGAAGCTTTAACTCTTGAACCAATTGCGGCTATCAATGTGTTAATACCACCTTCGATGAGACGCTTAAATGTAGCTCTCATTGATATTGGAGCAGGTACGTCTGATATTGCTATAACGGAAGGGGGAACCATTACAGCCTACGGAATGGTCCCAACAGCTGGGGATGAAATTACAGAGGCAATTAGTGATGCCCTTTTACTAGATTTTCCTTCTGCCGAAATAACGAAGCGATCCGTTTCAGAAAATGACTCGATTGAGTATACCGATATTTTAGGCTATTCCTCAAAAATATCAAGAAATGAGTTAATAGCACAAATATCAAACTCCATACACCATTTAGCCCACACCATTGCAACGGAAATTACCCAATTAAATCAAGGTCGGCCCCCTAAAGCCGTTATGCTCGTTGGAGGAGGTAGTCAAACGCCTGAGTTAGCAAGCTATTTAGCAACTGCGCTTAATCTTCCAGAAAATCGTGTTGCTCTTAGAGGAATCAGTGCCATTGAACACATTGAATTCAATACTGAAGAAAAATACGGACCTGAGCTCGTTACACCGATTGGTATTGCCATTGCAGCAAAGAAGGCACCTGTTCAATATGTAACAGCCTATGTGAATAGTCAACCGGTTCGTTTATTTGAAGTTAAAACGCTGACGGTAGGAGATTGTCTATTAGCCACGGGCTTAAAAATTTCCAAATTATATGGTAAACCAGGGATGGCTATGATGATACAAATAAATGATCAAACGGTAACCATCCCTGGCCAATATGGTGAAGCACCCCTTATTTTAATTAATGGGGAACCTTGCTCATTCGATACGCCGATTTCAAATAATGATGAATTAACGATTAAAACAGGAAAAGATGGACTTTCAGCTAGCATTACGATTAGCGACTTAGTTGATTATTCATGCCCGAAAACTATATATATTAATGATAAACTGATTCAAATACCTGTCACTGTATTAAAAAATGGTGAAAAGGTTGAGAAAAACGAACCCGTAATCGATAGAGATAATATAACCATTATCGAACACTCTTCTTTAAGAGATTTAATCCAGAACAATCAAGAGTCTTGGCAAGTATCACTACACCAATTTCACATCATTCTTAATGGAAAAAAGACTTATTTCCCCATTTTCTCAAGCAAAGTAATGGCTAATGGACAAGAAGTAAAATCAAGCTATATTCCTAGCGAGGGAGATAAAATTAACTTCATTTCTCCAAAAGAAGTAACTTGGAAGGACATTTGTGAAAAAAAATATTTACCTAGAGACCAACATATCGTCATTACGTTTAATGGACAAGAAGTAAAATTATCAAAGAAACAAATCGTAGCCTATAGGAATGGAGAAGAATTAGAGGATCATTCAATCATTTGTTCAGGTGATTCCATTTCATACAAAACACTTGAAAACTCTAATTTTATCTTCCAAGATTTATTCAGGCATATTGAAGTGAATATGCCGAAAAATGCAGGGGGAAACTTTCATTTACTAAAAAACGGGGAAGCAACAACCTTTTACAACCAAATTCAAGCTGGTGATGCATTAGAAATTCACTGGCCTGATGCTATCCATTAACCTAAAGTAAGAAAGAGAGGGGATGATTTCCTCCCCTCTCTTTCTACACTAGAAACCTTTCACCAAATAACTTTATAATTTCATAAGTGCTTCTTTTGTAATTCGATTGTGAGAAGCATTCCAAATAGGCTCTCCTTTTTCAAATAAAAAAGCTTGTGGTGACTCATGTCGAATGCCAAACCTCTCGGCAATATAATTAGATAATGCTCTTGCTTCTTGCACTGCTAAATAATAACTTGGTTCATCTATTCCACTTGTAAACGTCTGATATTGATTGTAAGCATTGCCACTGATCGGACATGTTAAGCTGTGTTTGAAAAAGAAAAAACGACCTTCTTGTTCTAATAAGTTTTCAAATTCTTCAACACTCTGTACTTTTTGCATCGGTCACACTCCATCTTATGTTTTATTCACCATTTTTTCACTCTCTAGAATTTATTATTTAGTTGAAAGTGTAAATTTATAACGTTTAAATAACAAAGACGATGAATAAATTTCATCGCCTTGTCCTTCACCTATTCATTTAAGGACCTTCAAATTAAATAACGATATTCTTCTCAGTTTCTGTACTGTCTACCATTGATTCTGTATTAACTTCTTCAGTCAAATTAGGGGAGGATGAATTGTCTATTAATCGATTTTCTTCTCCAACTGGGGTATTATCTTCAGCATTGATTTTGGATTCTTCCGGAATTGAATCTTCCTTCATGTTTCTCATCTTTTTTACTTTCTCAACTAAATTAGATTCTTGAACAGTTTTTTTAATGATTGCTGTTCTCTCTTTTGCAGCAGCTGCTAAGTCATTCCCTTTCTCCACAGCCGAATCTTTTAAAACAGTTGTTTTTGCTTTAAGATTAGACGCTTGAGTATTCACATCATTTCGTAATTCTTTTCCGGCTTTAGGAGCTAAAAACAATGCTGTCGAGGCACCAACAATCGTTCCAACAAGTGCACCTATAAAGAAATCTTTCGCCTTTGCATTCTCTGAAGTAGCTACTGATTGATCTTTAGATTGAATGATCTCACCTTCTGGATTTGGAAGTTGGTTTTGATTTTCTACTGACATTTTATTCATCTCCCTATTTAAATTATTGATTTAACCGCTGAAAAATACGCCCCCGACGGGAAACCTCATCTTTTTCTTGGGAAGCAGGGGGGGCCTGATCCTGTGCTTGCTTTTCTGTTTTTCTTAATTTCCACTTCTCACGTAACTCCATAGCAACATTACTCCATTGAACAACCTGAGAAATTTTTTCACTATTGTTTTCAACTTGTTGAGTAACAGCATTTGTAACCTTACGAACGGATGAATTAAATTCCTGAATCGACTTACCTACATCTTTTGCAGCATCAACTACTGAGTTCAAATCATCTGATTTTTTTTGTATATCTTCAGCAAGTTGATTCGTCTTATGTAGTAGGTCTGTTGATTCTGTCGTAATCCCTCTCAACTGAACTTCAAATCCGTCCAGCGTTTTTGAAACACTTTTTAATGTTTCTTGAAGGGATGATAAGGTTTTAGCCAAATATATGACCAAAATTAAGAAAGCGACAGCGATAATCGCCACACTAACATATAAAATAATAATCAAAATTCCACCTCCTACTTATCAATACAGTACCCGTATATTGTAACATTAAAACTAATTATTCATTTCTCTATTAATACCATTTTTTCCTGCAGGTATTTTATTTTAAATATTACATTTTGATAACATCGACTCCTATTAAAGAACAAACATAACGAAAAGTACCACTTCTTCACAATATCAGGTACAATAAAAAAGCTATAGTATAAAGGAGGTTACATAAATGAAAGACCCAAGAATTAGCTTATTAGCAAAGAATCTAATTCAATATTCTATTCAATTACAACCAGGAGAAAAAGTATTAATTGAAAACTTCGGATTACAAAAGGAACTAGTTATCGCTTTAGTAAAAGAAGCATACTTAGCTGGAGGACATCCTTTCGTCTCATTAAAAGATTCCTCAATTGACAGAGCCTTGTTATTTGGAGCCACAAATGAACAATATGATATGATGGCGAGCTTTGAGTCAAATGTCATGGAGAACATGGATGCCTATATTGGATTACGCTCCGGTGATAATATTAATGAGCAAGCAGATGTACCGGCAAGTAAAATGAAAATTCATGGTGAAACCATTATGAAAAAAGTACATCGGGATATTCGCGTACCTAAAACAAAATGGGTAGTGCTTCGCTATCCAAATGCATCGATGGCACAGCTTGCAAACATGAGTACGGAAGCATTTGAAGATTTTTATTTCGATGTGTGTAATTTAGATTACGCTAAAATGGATAAGGCAATGGATGGATTAGTTCAATTAATGAATCGTACGGATAAGGTAAGAATTACAGGACCTGGAACAGAATTATCTTTCTCAATAAAAGATATTCCTGCTGTAAAATGTGCAGGTCATCTTAATATCCCCGATGGAGAGGTTTATACGGCACCTGTTAAAAATACTGTCAATGGAACCATTACTTATAACACACCATCGCCATATCATGGATTTACATTTGAAAATGTAAAATTAACGTTTAAAGACGGGAAAATTGTTGAAGCCTTAGCAAACGATACGGAGAGAATTAACTCAATTTTTGACACAGACGAAGGAGCTCGTTATGTAGGGGAATTCGCAATAGGAGTAAATCCATATATACTTCATCCAATGCAGGATATTTTATTTGACGAGAAGATAGATGGTAGCTTCCACTTTACTCCAGGACAGTGCTACGATGAGGCATTCAATGACAATCACTCAAACATTCACTGGGATTTAGTCAATATCCAGCGTCCTGATTACGGTGGTGGAGAAATCTATTTTGATGATGTGTTAATTAGAAAAGATGGAAGATTTGTGATTCCTGAATTAGAAGCTTTAAACCCTGAAAACTTAAAATAAGAAAAAGACTGGGGAATCCCAGTCTTTTTTCATTCTCTATCCTAATAGATTTCCTACTTGAGAAAATTAGCTTGTTTTCATCTTCCCGTTATACATATTTTCATATGCTTGCTGAAATTTTTGAACATCTCCTGCTCCCATAAAGATAATCACTCCATCTTCATGCTGAAGAAGTGCCGTCGTATCCTCTTCCTCTATAATCTCAGCATCATTAATCTTCCCTTTTAAATCTTCTATCGATAATTTCCCATGATTCTCCCTAGCAGAGCCAAAAATTTCACAAAGATACACTTTATCTGCTTGACTTAAGCTATCCGCAAAATCTGCTAAAAATGTTTGTGTTCTTGTGAAGGTATGTGGTTGAAAAACAATGACTACTTCACGATTTGGGTATTTTTGCTTCGCCGATTCAATCGTCGCATGAATTTCAGTTGGGTGATGGGCATAATCATCAATGATAATTTGGTTCCCTAGCTGCTTCTCTGTAAAACGTCGTTTTACTCCCTTGAAGCTCAATAATCGTTCCTGAACAGCTTCTTTATCGATATCTTCATAATGACAAAGTGCTATTACACTTAATGCATTAAGGATATTATGGTTACCATATGTGGGAATAGTAAAAGTAGCATAAGCATTATTCCGAACAAATACATCAAAGGTTGTTCCACTCTCATTGATGGTAATATTCCTTGCTTGAAAATCATTTACCTCTCCAAAACCATAAAAAATCACAGGAACTTTTGCTTGTATTTTTTGAAGGTGTTCATCGTCTCCACATGCAATAATCCCTTTATTAACTTGCATAGCCATTTCTTGAAATGCTGAATAAACATCATCAATATTAGCAAAATAATCAGGGTGATCAAAGTCAATATTCAACATAATGGCATAGTCAGGGAAATACGATAAGAAATGGCGGCGATATTCACATGCTTCAAAGCCAAAATATTGAGCATCTTCCACACCTTTTCCTGTCCCATCTCCAATTAAATAAGATGTAGGCTTAATCCCTTCCATCACATGAGCCAATAGTCCTGTTGTAGATGTCTTTCCATGAGCACCAGTAACAGCTATACTCGTAAAGCGATTCATAAATTCTCCTAAAAACTTATGATACCTTAATACAGGTAGGTTGAGCTCCTTTGCCCGCACAACTTCTTCATGAGTATCTGGAAATGCATTTCCAGCAATAACCGTCATTCCTTCATGAATGTTATCTTCATTAAAAGGTAGTATTTTAATACCAGACTCTTCTAAAGATTTTTGTGTGAAAAAATATTTATCATAATCTGAACCTTGAACTTGATAATTCATGTCATGCAAAATCTGGGCCAATGCACTCATACCAGAACCTTTAATACCTATGAAATGGTATACAGTCATAAATTGAACCTCCAACAATCGTCTATCTGTAAGCATTATATGAAAACAATGTAATTTTGTTTATCTTCAACAGACAGTCCGTTTCATATTCCACTATTATATCATTATTATAAAAGACTGACCATGATTGTACCAACTTCGTTTGTAAATTGTCATAAAACTCCCTAATACGTTATGATGTTTTTATATTTCTACTTTTTCTAATCGGGGATTTGGTCGATACTTTCTTCCTGCTTTGGCTTCGTCTTTTCCATTGATTAATACATTATCTCCTGTAAAACCTATTCCAATTTTCAACAAACTGCCACCTACTCCATATACATCAACAGGTACTTCATTTTTCTCAAAATCGGTAATTCTCTTTTCATTAAAACCACCAGAAACAACAATCTGAACATGTTGATACCCCTCTGCATCCAATGCTTTTCGTAAGGCAAAAATAAGCTCTGCATTGACTCCACGCGGGTCAAACGTCCCTAATACGTGTTGATTTCTTAAGAAATATTTATCTATTAATGTTCGTGATGTATCAACCCTTACGCCTTTTAGTTTGTTACCAAAAACTCTCGCTACTTTCAAAGAATCGGTAATCACGTCATTATTATAGTCTACGAGGGCAATTAAGTCATCCTCAGGAAATGTTGCTTGATACGCCTCTGTCGCTGACACAATATCACCATCAAATAGTTGAATTAGGGCATGAGGCATTGTTCCCATCCCTTTCTTCCCCCACCATTCATTCATTGCATGAGTGGCTTGTGCGGTTGATCCACCCATAAATGCCGCATAGCCGTCTCCCGCTTGTTGTGTATAGTGATCATCACGATCACCCATGAAAATGACTGGCTTTTGCCTTCCTGAGATCCCAGCAGCCTTTGTCACATTATACACGTTCGTCGCAACAGATGTACGTCTTGCTAAAATACCATCAATCATTCCTTCTAAGTAACCAAAATCCTGGTAATAACCTTTAATGGTCAAGACAGTTTCAAATGGAGAGATTTTATCACCATCTTTTAACGAATGAATTTCTAAATTACCTGGGTTGTCAGAGAAAGTATGCAGCAGTGCTATTACTTCATCTGTCCCGCACAGTACCGCATGCTCTTTTTGAAAGAATTGCATTGTTACCATTCGGTCAGGTTTAAATTTTTTCGCTATCTCTCTTGTCTTTAAGAAGTAAACAGCAGAAAACCAGCCTTCTTTCACTCGCTCATCAAATTTGAATGTTTGATTAGTCAATCTTTTGATTTCACCTTTTAGTTTTAATTCAATCTCTTTCATTCTCATAGATCTCCTTCTATTTCAAATCAACATCACATTACTGAATATGTTCTAACTCTTCAATAGAAACCAATACTTCCCTAGGCTTGCTACCTCTAGCCTCTGAAATGATTCCTTGTTCCTCCATTACTTCAACGAGTCGCGCTGCACGATTATACCCTATACGAAAACGTCTTTGAAGAAGAGAAGCAGAAGCACCACCTTGATTTATGACAAATTCACAGGCATCGTAATATAATTCATCTTCTTCGTCTTGAATATTTGCTTTCGCTAACAATTCCTCTTGTTGAAATAAATAATGAGGTTGTTGTTGAGAACGTACATGTTTCACGACTTCCTCAATTTCTTCATCTGACACAAACGTTCCTTGAAGACGAATTGATTTTGATGAGCCGTTTTCTAAAAAGAGCATATCTCCTTTTCCTAATAAACGTTCCGCACCACTTATGTCAATAATCGTCCTAGAGTCTACTTGAGAGGAAACGGAAAAAGCTACTCGTGTAGGAACATTAGCTTTAATTAATCCCGTAATGACATCGACGGATGGACGTTGAGTTGCAATAATCAAATGGATTCCACAAGCTCTAGCTTTTTGTGCTATGCGACAAATTGATTCTTCCACTTCACCTGGGGACATCATCATTAAATCAGCTAGCTCATCAATAATAATGACAATAAAAGGTAGTTTCATTTCTTTCTTCCCATTTTTAATTGCTAAATCATTATATCGGGAAATATCACGAACACCCGTGTGTGCGAATAATTCATATCTCCTTTCCATTTCCTCCACAGCCCACTTTAAAGAAGCTGTTGCAGCCTTCACATCCGTAATAACTGGACTTACAAGGTGAGGAATCTGGTTATATGGTGCAAGTTCAACCATTTTAGGATCAATTAATAATAGCTTTACTTCATCTGGTCTTGCTTTATATAAAAGGCTCACAATGATTGAATTGATGCATACGCTTTTTCCTGAACCGGTTGCACCTGCAATTAGCCCATGTGGCATTTTCTTTAAATCAGTTACAATAGGTTTCCCAGAAATATCAAGTCCTAATACTGTGACTAGGGGGGAAGTATGCTGTTTAAACTCATCACTTTCAATAATTTCACGGATAAACACAGGGCGGCTTTTTTCATTTGGTATTTCTATCCCAATAGTATGTTTCCCTGGAATCGGTGCTTCTAACCGAATGTCTTTAGCTGCTAAGCTTAATTTAATATCATCACTTAAGTTAGTAATTTTATTCACTTTAACACCCGGCTCAGGCTGTACTTCAAACCGGGTTACTGATGGTCCTTGTGTCACATTAACCACTGCTGCTTTTACATTGAAGTTGGTTAATGTTGTATTTAACCGTTCACTTTGTAAGAGTAACCATTGTTGATCCTCTTCTCGGCGTATCGATGGGCTAAGAACTGCTAGTGAAGGGTACTGATAACTATCTGTCCTTGGCGTTTCATCTATTTGATTATGGCTTGTTGTAGCCTTTTTTGATTCTATTTGTTTACTTACTGCATCAGCTTTTTTTTTGGCAGCAAGTCGCTCCCGATCTTGGTTTAACATAAACACATTAAATGGCACGTGGCGATTCATTTTTTTCTTTTGCACGCTTTCCACTTTTTCTTCTTTTCTCTGTTGAGAATGTAACGGCTTTGACGATACTTGATTATGTTGCGGTTCCTCTATACCATGATTAACTGAATCTGCTGACTTTTCCATAGAGGACACAGTGGAATCTTGTCTCAGCCCTTCCACCTGTGTGTCCAAGTTATTCGTTTCAGGAATAAGTTCCAAAGCATCAGCAGTCTCCCTTACCTCTGATCCATCCTCACTATAGGCTTCCTCTTTCTCTATTGATGACTGGTCTACCTCGGCATTTAAACCAATAGTAGGCTGTGTCTCTTGTACCCTATCTTCAGCTTGGCGCTCTAATGGTAACGGTACTCCCGTTTCTGATAGCGATTCCGTTTGAGCAGGTTCTGAAGAATAATCTAAACCAATAGCAGGCTGTGCCTCTTGTACTCTATCTTCAGCTTGGCGCTCTAATGGTAAAGATACTTCCGTTTCTGGTAGCGATTCCGTTTGAGCAGGTTCTGAAGAATAATCTAAACCAATAGTAGGCTGTGTCTCTTGTACTCTATCTTCAGCTTGGCGCTCTAATGGTAACGGTACTTCCGTTTCTGGTAGCGATTCCGTTTGAGCAGGTTCTGAAGAATAATCTAAACCAATAGTAGGCTGTGTCTCTTGTACTCTATCTTCAGCTTGTCGCTCTAATCGTAACGGTACTCCCGTTTCTGGTAGCGATTCCGTTTGAGCAGATTCTGAAGAATAATCTAAACCAATAGTAGGCTGTGTCTCTTGTACTCTATCTTCAGCTTGTCGCTCTAATGGTAACGGTACTCCCGTTTCTGGTAGCGATTCCGTTTGAGCAGATTCTGAAGAATCTAGCTCATAATATATTTCTTTTTGTTTTGTTGGTCTTTCTTTAAATCCATATATTGGACTTGGAATATGAGTAGGAGTAAACGGGCGTTTATACGTATGAGTTACTTCACGTTTTTCTTCTTCATATGTACTATCTTTTTTCTGTTTCTCCTGATGTTGATCTTGCACGTCAGATTGTATTTGGTCATTATTAGGTTTAGAACGTACTTTTTTTTGATCAGGGATTAGTGGAAATCGAAACTCTCCTTTTGGATATTGGTAACTCATTTTTGTCTCGATTTCATTTTTAACAGAAGATACTTGATCTTGATTTGCATCAACCTGTCCATATTTGAAATCAGATGTCATTTTCTCTTCTGCTTTTGAGAGTTGAAACATTCTTTTGATCCAATTCAACTTGATCACTCTTTCTATTAGAATCACTTTCATTGTATCAGTTTACAAGATAATTTCGAAAAAAATGATAGAAAAAGAGAAATATCAAAACGATTCTTCCCAAAAAACGAAAAAAAAGCGATAGCCAGTTCTTCTGTTAAAAAATGCGCTCACACTTGTGTCAGCTATATTAATTTTTTTCGAACCGGCCACTAAAACTATTCCTTCTCTTTTTTATTTTTTGCAAGTATAAATATCGGCTCTAATTCACTATCATCATAAACAAATGAAAGTGCGGTAATTGGGACAGGCCCCGTTGTAAAAAAGCTCATTGTCATTTGCGCCAAGATATCATATCCCGTTTCATTCCGTATATCACCTATAATTAGAACATCTTGATGAGGGACAGAAACGGTCATTTCTCCAACCACTTCCTTCTTCATTTTTCTCAAGAAATGCTCATTTAAAATACGGCTAGCATCATACCCGTCTTTTTTATTCAAAAAATAAAAAATATTTCCAGCCACCTCGTCTTTTTTTAATGCAGTGGGTAGCGAACGAAGGTTAAAATGGGCTACTTCACGTACTTTGTCCTTACTCCATTTTTCTTTTTCTAACCATTTCTCATCAATAAGTCGATAAGAAGACCCTAAATCTAGAGCATAATAAATACGCGTTTCTGCAGTATGATCATCACTTATTAAGGTTGACCCCTCAGAGGATTCTTTAGGAAACGATGTAGACCGAATAACAGGGTAAATACTACGTTCTTTTTTATTCAATGTAACATCTTTCCCCATTACCTTAAGTGCTTCCTCTACATAATAGGCAATTTCGTCAATCGCAACGTCTTTCTTTTCATTATATCGTCCAACAACTCCTGGTAAAGAAATCGAAATTCCTTTCCCAGTTTGTTCATTTTCAATGCGTAATGTATCTTTCTCTCGATCAAACGTAATTTTTCGATTTTCCTTATTGAGCCTTTCCTGTAATAGATTTTTCATTTTATTTGTATCCATTGTTTTCCTCCAATTTTCACATCGTCAGCACTTAAGTTTCATTGTACAACAAAAGAAGGGACATCCCAAAGCCATAGCAATGACCACCTACATCGGATTTCCCTTCTTCGCTTATTATGTTTATATCGATTGTTCTTTTTATGAGCTCAAACAGATCATTCTCGCTCCAAGATTCAAACTATTATTTCTAAAAGAAAGACCACTGTGCAATTAACTATTGTCCATTGCTTTTGAATCACTCAAAACTATTTATAAGCCAATTAAAAAGTCTACAATTTGCTCTTTTGTTTTTCGATTTTTGCTCACGAAGCGCCCAAGTTCTTTTCCGTCATGAAACGCAACAAAACTTGGTATCCCAAAGATATCCATTTCAACACACAAGTCGATAAATTTGTCACGATCTACATAAATAAATGTATATTGTTCAAATTCCCCTTCAATTTCTGGAAGTATAGGATCGATTACTCGACAATCCGGGCACCAATCAGCAGAGAACATAAACACATGTTTTCCAGACTCCTTCAAGGTCTTAAACTCTTCTATTGTTTTTAAGTGTCTCATTTATTTTCCTCCTGTTTCAATTTTCATCTGACCAAATTTAATCCAGCCAGCTTTTCTCATATACTCTGATATTAACAGGGATATTAATGCTGGTCCAATAAAGTGCAACAATAGAACTTGTATTAGTACGTCGGTCGTAAACCCCATTGTTTTTAACGTCATTATTTGACCGACAAAGCCACTTGTCCCCATTCCCGCTCCTGCAGCAATGTTATCCATTTTCCAAATGGTTGTTCCAATTGGTGCTAAAACCATACCGGCTACTGTAGGAGGAATTAGTATGAGGGGATTTCGAACAATGTTAGATACTTGTAACATAGAAGTACCTATTCCTTGTGCAAGTAAACCACCCATTTTATTTTCTCGATATGAAATTACCGCAAAGCCGACCATCTGGGCAGCACAACCAATCGTTGCAGCCCCTGCAGCGATACCATTCAAATCTAACATTAAGGCAATGGCCACACTTGAGATGGGAGCCGTTAAAGCAAGTCCCATCAAAGCAGCTACAAAAATACCCATCGTAATTGGACGTTGCTCTGTCGCCCATTCAATCCAACTTCCAAATAACGTCATAAATTCTGCAATCCATGGACCAATTAACGCTGCTACTGAATACCCTACTAATATTGTGACAAAAGGAGTAATAATAATATCTATTTTGGTTGTTTTGCTAAACAGTTTACCAACTTCTGTTGACAGGACTGCTGCTACATATGCTCCAGCTGGCCCTCCAAGAGCTGCTCCTGCAGCACCTGTCACCACAGCAGCAAACATAACTAGTGGCGGTGCTCCTAGTCCATAAGCAATAGCTGCACCAATTGCAGGGCCTAAAAGACTCATGGCTAGTTCTCCCATTTCAATAAAGAATTGGCTAAAAGGAAGTATCCCTTGTATTTGTTCACCAATCGTCTTCATAATTAATCCAATAATTAAAGAACCAAACAGGCCTAGTGCCATATAGCTTAATGCATCGATAAAATAGGTTTGAAAAGAAAGATTAATACCCTTTTTTTGTAAGTAACTTTTCATTATTCCCTCCACAATCTCGTAAATCCATCACGATTAAAAAGACAAGTATGTTAGGATATTTTATTTCTTGAATTCAATAGATGAAACCATCTTCATCATTAATTCTGCTGTCTTCGGCAAATCCGACATTGAGGTGATTGTCGTGATTTTAGAGCCGCCAATCCCAACGATGACCTGAACATTTTCATGACTTTCTTCACTGACAAGAAAATAACCAAAACGTTCTTTTCCTTCATACACCTCTTCAATGAGAAAATCCGATTGCCCTTCTTTCGACAGCTCGTACAATAAAGTACTTTCCTCATCTTCATTTCGATTGTAAAACATTATATACGTATTTGACCCCTTTTCAAGGATAAGATTATTTTGTGTTTCTTCTACTACTTTCATTCTGAATGGGGTATAAAAAGATAGACCTTCTGCCTTTTCGTTTCTTTTTTTAGTAGGTTCTTCAAAAGATAATTCCACCTTTTGTTTTGCATCTTCTATATTTTCTTCTTCTGTTGCACTACATGCTGACAAGAATAGAATCAATACCATCATTACAATAGCTATTTTTTTGTTATACATAATCATCCTCCTGAGTAATATAGGACTAATTCTATATTACCTTTTGACTAGATGATTGACAACTCTGTCAAAAAGCAACTATGTTACAATAAAAGCAGATGAAAATAAGGAGGAAATACCTTGAATATAACTGTATATTTAGCTGGAGAAATCCATAGTACATGGAGAGAAGAAGTAAAGACTAAATCCGCTTCATTATCTCTTCCCCTCACTTTTGTAGGACCAATGGAAAATCACGAACGCTCCGATTCAATCGGAGAGGAAATACTAGGGACACAACCAAACAATTTAATCAAAGATGATATTGCTTCTAGTATTAACAACTTTCGTACTCAAGTATTAATGGAAAAATCAGATATCGTAATTGCCTTGTTTGGTGAAAAATACAAGCAATGGAATAGTGCTATGGATGCTGCGACGGCCTTAGCTTTAGGAAAACCTCTTATCCTTATACGACCTGAAAACTTGCACCATCCATTAAAGGAGCTGTCTCGGAAAGCTAATGTCACTGTTGAAACAGTCGACCAAGCCTTACAAGTCGTTTCTTATGTCTTTGACAAGAAGTAAACCTTAGGAAAAAAGCTTGAAAGAAAATTCTCTCAAGCTTTTTTATATAATTGCCTTCCCATTTCACCGTGAAGGCTCACAGAATAGTTTTACTAGACTATTTCTAAAACGAACGAAAAAATATAGAAACAAGGTATTTGTCATCTACATCTGTGAATGTAATAGCTACTATTTTATGTTTCTCCCAAATAGCCGAGGAGGATGCTTCATTTAAATACGAACTTCCATAGGGTTGCTGCTGTAGAACCTTTCACATTTCTAGTTAAGAAATGAAAAAGATTTACAAGGTATTATTGATAAAACTTTTTCTAAAGAACGCATTACTTACCTATACAAAGTAATTCATAGCAAAGAAATTTGTCTTTATTTCTTACTTGTTTTACACTTTCTGTAGCCTAGCAGCCTTAATAATCATATCAATAGTTTTGTCCGTTAATTCCAAGTGAACTACCTTCGTATCTTTAATCAACTCTTGAGTATTCCTGTCTTCAAAAGTAATATCTCTTGATAGATACGTTTTAAATACTTCTATAAGACCGTTCAATTTAACTTCTTCTGCATCCAACTCTACTAATTGCGAATCTTCCACAACGTCTAAATTACTGAATTGCAAGGTCGTTTTTAACATATCTAGAAGACGACTATTTAGAGGTGGATTAGGATTGGTGATATGATAAATTTGATTTTTTCGAGCTTTTTCAGGAGCTAAGCTTAAAATATCCGCAACATAATCTACCGGTACCAAGTTCGATGTACCATTTTGTTCTGCTATTAATCGATACGTTCGAGCTTCTCTTTGTCGTCTAGCCACTTTTCGTTTAAACACATCTAAAGCTCTCATAAAGCCGTACAATGTGAATTGTGAATCTGCTTCACCATTTTTAGAATCTCCGACGATAATAGCTGGTCGGAAAATCGACACATCCATTTTTTCTTGATAAGAAAACACTAAATGCTCAGCTTTTGCTTTACTTTCCTCATATGGGTTATTGAATTCATTATCCATCTGATATAACTTTTCAACGCCCATTGAAGACTTTCCAACCGTATAAGCTGTACTGACATAATAAAATTTCCTTACCTTTAAACGCTCAGCTAATTCAAGAATGTTCTTCGTTCCATCGTAGTTAATAGTAAACAATTCTTCTCTCAGGTCCAAATCAAATTTTACAAGGGCAGCTAAGTGATAAATTCCATCGATTTTTCCCGTTAAACTCTCAATTTCCTCATGACTTAGTCCCGCATTTGGAAGAGTGACATCCCCTTTAAGAATATGAATTTTTGATTGTAATTCATGTTCAAATGACGCTCTTAATTTCTCTGCCTTCTCACGATTTCTAACTAAAATAAACACTTGATCTATCTTATTTTGCAAAAGGTTTTTGATCAATTTTCCACCTAGAAAACCTGTAGATCCTGTTAAGAAAAGATTCATCTTGTTCACTCCTGTTGTCATTTCAAAAAACTTATTTATCTACTATCATAGCACACTGTCATTAATTCTTATATTTAAAAAGTAATCAAATAAAAGAGGGAGGCTTCTATTAAGAGCCTCCCTCTTACTTATATATTTTTTGATCAAATAAAAAGAGGAAACGTCTTATTAACTTACCAGTTTTGATAAAATCTCTTTGCGACCTCTATCGTTCCAGTACTACCGCCTCGATCTTCTACACCTTCCAGTAAGATAGCTAACACCATTGTTGGATCGTTTTGGTCATACGAAACGAATAAACCATTTTCTTTTCCTTTTTCTCCCTGCTGTAATTTGATTTCAGCTGTGCCTGTTTTACCAGCTATTTCTTTCCCTTCAACTTCTGCATTATTTGCAATTCCATCTGAAACAACCTTCCTGAGATTTTCTTTTAAAAGGTCAGATTGCTCTTTCGTTAGTAAGTTTTCCTTCCATACACCTTGTTCTTCATCCTGAAGCAAAACAGGCTTCATCATCGTTCCATCATTAATAATTCCACCATAAGCACTTGCTAAGTGTACGATGCTCATAAGTATTTCACCTTGACCAAACGCAGAGTCAGCAAGCTGTACATCACTTGAAATTGTTCCATCGTTAGAAATTTGAGATTGCTTTGTAGGGTACGTAAAAGGTACTTCTTCTCCAAACCCAAAGTTCTTCAAACCATCTATAAAAGTTTGAGCCCCCATATCTAAGCCAGTTCGAGCAAAATAGATATTATCCGAATATTTTAAAGCACTTTCTAGATCAACGGATGAATCAGTAGCATATACTCGGACAACTTTATAATTTCCAAAAGCCTCATCACTCCACTCTTTTCCATGAATCTCAAGAGCTTGATCAGGGTCTAATGTCCCTGCCATAAGTCCAACGGCTGCAGTAACTGCCTTCATCGTTGAGCCTGGAGAATAAGTGGTGCTAAACCTCGTTAGTAACGGATTATCTGGATTAGATTGAAGATTTTCATAATCACTTGAAGAAATACCTAAGACAAACTTATTAGGATCAAACGAAGGAGTACTAACGAGAGATAACGCTTCTCCTGTTTGCGGATGAATGGCAGCAGCTGTTCCTACTTCCCCCTTCATCTCTTCAAATAGTTTTTTTTGCATTTCTCCATCGAGGGTTAACGAAATATTTTCACCGTCCTGAGCTACTTTTTCAGCGACAGTAATTACTTCTTCAGACTCTTTTGTAATAAATATAACTTGGCCCTCTATTCCTCTTAGTTGTTCTTCGAAAAGCTGTTCGGCTCCACGAATTCCAATTAAGGATTGTGCCGTATACCCCTCACCCTGTAACTCTTCTAGCTTTTCGGCACTTATATTACCGATATACCCCGTCAAATGAGCAGCCGATTCTCCTAATGGATACTCTCTAGCCTCCACTCTTCTAAGGGAGCTTTCCCCAAGTAATTCAGTAATTTCTAACGCTAGTGATTCTTGTGACAGTGGGATTTTTCTGATCGGTACGAAATGATCTGGTTGAACCCAGCTTTGATTTAACTGTTCTTGTATAAAGGAAGGAGTTATTCCTAATAAAGAAGCTAGCTTATCAACATCTCCTTCATTAAAATCCTTTGGAACAACTCCAATTTCAAATGCCTCTCCATTAATAGCCAATGGCTGTTGGTTGCGGTCGTATATTTCGCCTCGTTTTGCTTCTGTACTTTTAATGCCGACCTTATCTCCCTTTTCTAAACCAGGTAGGATGAAGGAGGGTTGCCATTCAATATACCAGTTTTGTTGATCATTATCTTCTTCCTTTATTAATTGAACTTTTTCCTCATATTTTATTTCTCCAGCTAACGAATCCATTGCAATAGTCAATGAAAATTCAGCATTAGTTTCCTTTTCCCAATCTACTTCTTTTTCAGGTTTCTTAAAGGAAACATTTATATTTTTTATTTCTAAATCTTGATATATTTTCTTGTATCTTGTCGTAAATTCCTCTTCCTTAAATGTTGCTTTCGTCTCCGAGGACAAATACGATTTAAACATATCATCGAACTTTTCCTGATTCCAAAGTTCTACATATTCCTCCAGTCTTTCATCGGGCTTTGCTTCCTTTTGACATCCTGCTACTATGATACTAAGCGTAGCAAAAAGACAAACGAGCATTATTTTTTTAACCATCTTGACTGACACTCCCCTTTTCATTCTGTCCTTGTTTATTTTTTCAAAAACAAGGACATTTTACAATAGAAAATACTAATATTTTCTATATACAGCTACAATCCATCATATAGTAACATCTTTATGTAATAGGACTATCCTCCCTATTCTCCATTAACAGTAAGTTGTGATTTAACAATTGTTTTCTACCTAATCTTTTTGAACTCCCATTGACCAATTAGTAAATTCATAACGTGCTCAAACATTCCTTTTCTTGTAACTTTTTCGTTAGTGAAAAATCCAACTGCGCCTTCTTTTTTTCCCACATCACTCTTATGGCTATACTCATCCATCACCATTCCTAACTCCTCACCACTTCTAAGGCGAACAGCAATTTCCTCTGGCAATAAAAAGCGCGCACCGCCTGCAATAATAGGGGGCTGTCCTTCTAAAGAAAGTGCTCCCCAGTTGCAGAGCATTAACCCAAATGATGTTTCCGTCACGCCACCTTCAAGCCCAATTCCAATCATGGCCGCTTCCTTCACTCTGGCATTTTCAGCACGATTCATTGCGCCAATTAATGTTTCTTCATCGGTCATTGGCTGTTCTCGTACTCCAGAATTTGTGCTTGTTGCCAAAACGTTAAGAGTATATCCATTCTTAATAAAAGCCTCTTCTACAGCTAGAACTTTCGTCGGATTTGTTGAACCAATCGCTACTTTCAATTTCTCTTCTCCTTTTTTCTAAGGTATATAATAAGAGCCTAAGCAATAGCTTAGGCTTTTTATGTTTAACTATTTTGACGAATGCTTTTTATTGTAGCATGATCACACGATTTAACTAATTTTACTATTAATTCTTTTGCAGCTGCATAATCATCAACATGAATCATCGATGCATGTGTGTGAATATAACGTGAGCAAATGCCAATTACTGCACTCGGAACCCCTTCATTTGACATATGGACTCTTCCAGCATCTGTACCTCCTTGAGATACAAAGTATTGATATGGTATATCATGTGTTTCGGCTGTATCCAGGACAAATTCACGCATTCCTTTATGGGTCACCATTGAGCGGTCAAGGATTCGCAATAATGCCCCTTGTCCTAATTGGCCAAATTCATTTTTATCTCCAGACATATCATTTGCTGGGCTTGCATCTAAAGCAAAGAAAATATCAGGGTTAATCATTGAAGCAGCCGTTTGAGCCCCACGAAGACCAACCTCTTCTTGAACCGTTGCACCTGAATAAAGGGTATTAGGAAGCTTTTCACCCTCTAGCTCTTTCAATAGTTCAATCGCTAATCCACATCCATAACGATTGTCCCAAGCCTTAGCTAAAATTTTCTTGTCATTAGCCATCGGGGTAAATGGGCATATCGGAACAATTTGTTGACCTGGTTTTATCCCAATTTCCACAGCATTCTCTTTATTATCCGCTCCAATATCAATAAGCATATTTTTTATTTCCATTGGCTTACGTCTCTTTTCTTCAGATAATAAATGTGGTGGAATGGAGCCTATGACGCCAATAATAGGACCTTTATCTGTCAAAATTTGAACTCGCTGTGCTAATAACACTTGACTCCACCAGCCACCTAGTGTTTGAAAACGAAGCATTCCATTCTCTGTAATGGAAGTGACCATAAATCCTACTTCATCCATATGGCCTGCTACCATCACAGATGGTCCATCTGTCTCTCCTCTTTTAATTCCAAAAATACTACCTAATCCATCTTGAATAATTTCATCTGAATATTGGCTTAGTTGCTCTTTCATAAACTTACGAACCAAATGTTCATTACCTGGAGCGCCAGGTAATTCAGTTAATGTTTGAAATAATTGACGTGTTTCGTTATTCATCATCATGCTCCTTTTTTTATGTATACCTCTTATTGTACTGAAGAATTGGTTTTGTTACCACTTTTGAGGTGAAGACTAGAAAAAAGTCTTGTATACTTATTTTATTAGGCTAAATTGGAGGGAATGTGGATGAACTGGAAACCTTTTCTTATAGGAGCAGCAGTTGGGATAACGAGTGTTTATTTATTGAGAGAAAGTACGAAAACAAAAACGTATATTTCATCGGAAAAAGTCCTTCAAAAAGTAAAAGATACCTTTAAAGCCAAAGGGCCGATAAATGGTTCCTGGATTCATATGGAACCTGAAAATTATGAAATCACTCCGATGACATCAAAAATATACCGTGGAGGAATTTCAAGGCATCGAAATGGCAACAATGAGCATTATGAATTTATTGCCGATGCTCACACCGGAACGATAATGGATATCTCATTAATAAAAAATTAAAATGAAGAGAAATGGCCAATGTATTTCATCCCCTTGACCAAATAAATTCCATAACTTCAAAAAGAGTGAGTAGGTACATTCATAAGGCCAACTCACTCTTCTTAAGCTTATTTATTTTTTATCTTTTAACCCGCTGTAATTCGTCTACTACTGAGCCTTCTTGATTCCACTTTACCGCTCGGAATACTGCATCGTGATAGAATAAAAACCAATACTCATTTTCCATTGCCTCCGTGATCCACTTTTCTTTAGCGTATATGGATGTCATAGGATAATCATCATATGCAAGTACCCATAAAGGGTTTGTATGAGCATGCGTTGGCATAATATCAGCCATATGAAGCAATGTCTCATTACCGAGTTCAAACTTAATGATGGCATGACCTTCACTATGTCCCCCCGTATGAATCATTGTTAACCCTGGCAATATCTCTAGTTCTTGTTCAAATGTTTTGACTTGATGTGCTATTGAAACCCAATTATCTTTCCAATATGTATTTTTAGAACGAATATTTGGCTCACGCATTTCGTTCCATTCCATTTGAGTCGTATAGATTGTTGCGGAAGGAAATGCTGATTGCAATTCACCATTCACCCTTTTCGTCAATCCGCTTGCATGGTCAAAATGCATATGCGTCATAAGAATTATATCGATTTCCTCTGGCTTAACCCCTAATTCGGCCAGAGAGGTTTGTACTGCTGATTCTTCCAACACACCGTAATTCCGTTTTTGCTTATCATTTAATCGATTAATCCCAATACCTGATTCGATCATGATGTTTTTACCATAATACTGAAAAAAGATTGGATCAGTTCGAAGTTCAATTTGATTTTTTTCGTTGCAACGATATTTCTTTTCCCACAGTGGTTTAGGCACTACACCAAACATCGCACCACCGTCCATGTGAGTAACGCCCCCCCGTAACCAAGTAAACGTAACATCACCAATTGTTAATTGTTCCATATTAATCCCCCCTGTTCTTTCCCCATTGTAACATGTCTTTGTTTTTAAAAAGAATTGTTGTATGCACTTTAAATCAAGGTTTTGCAAGTTTATGGAGGAGTCGAGAATAAGGATAATAGAATATAGAAGCATGGGATGAAAGAATCATGGTCATTTTGACGACGTATTTGAAGAATTTTCCATCATTCAATAAAGATTGTTTGTGAAAATTAAAAAATGACCCGATAAGGGTCATTTTCTCATTCAGTCATACAGTTATCTCTTTCTCAAATAACGCACTTCACTCCGATAAATTCGTTGCCCTATGCTTGAGAATTTTTCTTCATACTCAGTCATGATGTTCCCTTCAAAGTCGCTTTTGTGTAAATCTAAGCTTACATAATTCAGTCGTAATCCATATGCAGAAAAACTTTGTAAGGAGTATTCGAATAATTTCTGATTGTCTGTTTTGAAGTGAATTTCCCCTTCATTCACAAGAATTTCCTCATAAATACGAAGAAACCCTTCATGTGTCAATCGCCTTTTCGCATGACGGGACTTAGGCCAAGGATCTGAGAAGTTTAAATACACTCGATCAATTTCACCTTCAGCAAAAAAATCACATAAATTTCGTGCATCAACACTTAACAATTTTAAATTTGGTAGTTCTGCTTCAATTAATCGATCTAATGCTGTAACAGCAACACTTTCGTACAACTCAATTCCAATATAATTGATGAATGGGTTAGCCTTCGCCATACCCGTTACAAATTTTCCTTTTCCTGTTCCAACTTCTATATGAATGGGATAATCATTTTGAAATAATTCTCTCCATTTTCCTTTATTATTTTCCGGTTCACTAATGAAATATTGAGGAAAAGAGTTTAATTTTTCCTTCGCCCAGGGTTTATGTCTTAATCGCATAAGGACTCACCTTTCTTTTGTTGTATCGTTCAAAACATACCATGACAGCCCTCTTCATGCAACCCTCTTTACGAGTTGTATAATCTAAAAAAGAATTCACACAATAAGAGTGAATTCCTTTTTAACTCCATCAAGAAAGGGTGGTACGACATGCCGTTAAATCAGCAAAATCAAATGGAATTACTTTCTGATATATTAAACAATCATCAGACAGATTGCTGTGGTTCTGTTGCAGAATGCGAACAAGTAGAACGTTTAGTCAAATCATTAATGGTTCACGGTAATGTAAACTCACAACTCCAATCAGCTTTAGAAGAAATTTACAAGTATAGTCAAGAAGGCATTCATACTCAACATTTAGAAGAACATATTCAGTCACACCAAGATAATTTAAAAAATTGGGTTGAAGATATGAATACTTATTTCTAAAGTATACGATGTAAATACTCGAGCCAATGATTCATTTCATGAAAACGTTTTTTCACTTTATGCCATTGAATGGAAAGCAATGTTTGAGATACAACATACCACTTCATTCGAAGTCGTAGCGAATCTGTTAAATTTAGACCATACTGATGCAGCCAATTCTCCCAATCCTTCTCATCAATATACCAATACAAAAGTGGGCCTAAATCAACAGCAGGATCAGCGATCATTGCTCCATCCCAATCTATCAAATACAACTGGTTGCGGTCAGAAAGCAACCAGTTGTTATGATTGACATCCCCATGACAAACAACAAACTCTTCATTATGAATATTATGAATATCCTTTTGTAGAAACTCGATTGCTCTTTGTACGGATGGAGTACTTACTAAATCCAAATCAAGAGAAGTTTCCACTTGAGTAAGCATCTGTTCAGGCCGAAATGGTTCAACCTGTAATCGTTGAAGCATGCCGAGAAGAGGCTTAGTGCTATGAATTTTATTCAGTAATTTTGCCACTCGATCTTGTTTCATTTCCTTTGCAGCTAACTCTCTTCCATTTAGCCATTGTTGAGCGGTAATCACATCTCCATTTTCAAGGCGTTTTGTCCAAATTAATTTCGGAACAATTCCTTCTGCAGAAAGCACCGCTAAGAAAGGCGAAGAATTTCTTTTTAAGAAAAGCTTCTGTTCTTCTCTCTGTGCGAAAAAAGCTTCCCCAGTCGCACCTCCTGCAGGTATTATTTCCCATTCGTGATCGAATAAATGTTCCAACATGCTTCACCCTTCAATTGTATCGCTGATACTAGCTGAAATTCTCTAAAAAACCTATAGAGGTATCCTGCTATTCATCCATTCCATTTTATATCTTTAAGTTTATTATTAATTAAAAGAAAAAAGACAGCTATTGAAGCATCAGGACAACAATAGCCATCTCTATAAATTCTATCGTTTTTCCCTATGGTTCGTCAAGGCTTCGTCAAAAACTGCTAATCTGTACAAAAAATATTAACACTTAACGCCTCTACTTCCACTTCATGTTCTAAATTCCTTTTAATCGGTGTTAAAGCCGCTTGATCTCTATTTACCAACACACCCCAATTCCCCTCAGGTAATTGAATATTTTGTGGCTCAGAATTTGCATGAAAGACAATAAATAAATCATTCCACTGCCCAAATTCACGGATATCTTTATAGTGTAAAGAAATAATCCCATTCGCTGCTTGAAAAACAAGTAAGTGTTTTGTTATCTGTTCCCTACTATCTAGTTGTAAAACCTTTTGTTGTTTTCTCAATGCAATAATGGTCTTTAAATATTCAATATTCTCATCGTTCTTCTCTCGAAGATTCCAGTCAAACCAATTAATAGCATCGGGTGAATTATAACTATTTTCAACACCCTGTTTTGTTCGAAAAAACTCTTGGCCTCCATGTAGAAAGGGTGTTCCATGACTGAGTAAAACCATGCAACTTGCCAGTCGATGGCGTTTTTCATTCAGCTCGGTTTCATTTGGATAGATGGCAGAAATTTTATCCCACAGAGTATAATTATCATGACATTCCACATAATTAATCGACTGTCTCGCAACAAGGTCCCCCTCTTTCACCCCATCAATTATTGAATGTCCAATAAAAAGCGACACAATCTCCTTTTCCATTCCTTTTTTGCCTAATGTAAAGCCTGTCTCCTTTAAATCAAATGTACTTCCTTTCAAACAATCACGAAATCGATCATGAAAAAAAGAAATGCCTGTCAATTGTCTAGAGTTACCATTTATTGCTTTCATCTTTTGCGGAAGTGTAGTCGGTAAATCCCATCCTTCTCCTAGTAATAGAGCACCAGGGTGAATTCTCTCCACGGTTTCCTTTACTTCTCTCATTGTTTTTAGGTCTAGATTGCCCATGAGATCAAAACGAAAACCATCTACTTTATACTCCTTTAACCAGTAGGCAACTGAATCTACAATAAATTTTCTTACCATCTTTCGTTCGGATGCAAGGTCATTGCCAACACCTGTACCATTTGATGGGAAACCACGTGAATCGTAACGAAAATAATACCCTGGAACAATTTTCTCAAAGCTAGATGTTTCTTGAATATATACATGATTATATACTACGTCTAAAATAACTCTTAAATCATGAAGGTGGAAATGATGGATTACTCGCTTTAATTCATTAATTCGAGCATAAGGGTCTGCAGGGGCTGAGGAATAGGAACCTTCGGGGGTGTTAAAAAACAACGGGTTATAGCCCCAATTGTAGCTCTTACTTGGCTGTAACTCATCAACACCTCCAAAGTCATTTACCGGTAATAATTCAACATGAGTAACACCTAACTCTTTTACATAAGAGAAGGCAGTAGAATAACCATTGACTGTTTTCGTGTTTGTTTCAATTAAGCCTAAGTATTTTCCTTTTTGCTTCACGCCACTTTTAGGGTGACTTGTAAGATCACGTACATGAACTTCATAAATAATGGCTTCTGTTGGGCTTGAAAAAGGAGGTGGGGGAGTATTTAACTGCAGAGTTTTTCTAAGATCTACAACAACTCCCCATTCGCTATTTACGGACAATGCTTTTGCATAAGGGTCAACAGCCTCATGCCAGCATAAATTAATGCATACTAAAAAGCTGTAATAATAGCCTTCTAAATTTTGAGTCAATTGCTGACTCCATATCCCATTTTCTCCGCGGATTAAAGGCTCCTCTTTAACTTTACCTGTTAGCGGTTGTTTGTATCGCACTTTTACGGCAGTAGCTGTAGGTGCCCATACTTTAAAAAGCGTTCCGTTAGCCATAATATTGGCACCTAAATCGTTACCTTCATAATAAAAGAGCTCATCAAAGTGGTCCGTTCGAATGACAGCACCTATTTGGAGATCGGTTGACATGCCTCTATCATCTATTACCTCGTAAGTTTGACCAAATTGGATGATTGCATTTGTTTCACAAATATATTTCATATGTTCCTCAAGACAGACCACTTCCTTAATGTGCACGTCCCACTTATGCTCTTGTAAACATAATGAAAAAGAGGAGCTTTTCCCATCAAAGTAGCTGTATGGCAATAATATAGTTAATTGAAACATGTCATCTAAATACGCATCAAACTTTCGGCTAATAGACAGCAACAATCTCACCTACTTTTAAAACTTTTTCCAACTTTTCTCTTTTACACTGACAAATAACCCTTGATTTTGGTTATTCCCTGTCAAATGCCCTACTGATTCACCATCTGCATGTACTAGTACATCATCTTCAGGCAGTATTTGAATTTCTTTTCCTTGCAAACTCTTTACTTCCCGCAGTCGTAAATGATCTCCTTTAAAAACAGTCATAAATAAAAATAATAGCTTAAGTTTAGATACATTATTAACAACCGTAACATCTAAAAGACCGTCTGTTGGTACTGCCTGTGGAGCAATTTTCATTCCCCCACCAATATAAGGTTGATTAGATATTGCGACTAGCCAAGTATTCTCAAAAACGTGCGTTTCTCCATCCACTTCAATTTGAATATTTTTTGGTTTAAAAGTAAACAATTCTTTCGCAATATAAAAAGCGTATATTAATTTACCAATAGAAAAACGGTTAAATAATTTTTTCATTATTGACGCGTTCACACGTTTGACAACATGTGCATCGAATCCTGCTCCCATATTATTCACAAAGAAGCCCTTCTGATACTCACCTAATTGATAAAAACCACTATCAAAACGTTGAGATGGCTCTCTGTTCTTTAGGCCTGACATAATTGATTTAAAAGATTCATGCATTGTCGATTTTTGACTGAACCCTCTCATAAAATCATTCCCAGATCCAGCAGGTATAAACTCTACTAATAAATGTTCCTTAGAAATAGCACCATTTATCACTTCATGGACGGTACCATCTCCTCCTACCGCCACGACTAATACTCTTTCTCCTTCAAATTGCTGCTTTATTTTCCCTACCAAATCTTTTGCGTGATTCGGATACTCTGTATAATAAATTTCAGCATCCTCTAAGGTGGCAGAAACTTCATTCTCAATCATTTTCCACTTTTTTAAAGAATACCCATTTTTCGCATTAGGATTAACAATAAATACTGTTCGCATTCTACTTCTTATTCTCCCTTGGGTAAATCCTTATGTTCGTCCCATTCTAGGCGTTTGAAGCTTGTTGTTTGGCAATAAGTTAAGATCGCTTGTGCTGCCCGTATTTGATTATTTTTTATTGGTGATCGAAATGATCTCATTTTCTCAAACCACTCATCATAATTTCGCTGATCAATACTCATGACATCTTGCGGTAAAGTAGGATAATCGATAAAACCATTCCGCGATAATATCAGTTTTTTTATGGGCAAATCAATTTTATGATGAGAAAAAATATTACTCACAATATTCTCCATTCGCTTCAAGGATATTATAGGATTTACAATCTTTTTTTCTTTATCTTTATATATTTCTGTCCAAAAGCGTTCTTTCCCTCCAATATAAGCTGTCCCATCAAAGCTTTCTAGAAAGGTTATACAAATCACTTCTTTAGGTGTCAATAGAAGAATCTCTAATTCAACAGGCGCATTCTTCAATTGAAGCACAGGATTATAAATTAATAAATAGTTATCAGGAAAACGTTGTAGAAAATAACGTAGATTTTGGTCTCGATTATAACTAGAATCAACAAAAGACTTCTCAATTAATGTAGAGCTAGCCCATTTAAGTTGAAAATGGAAAAGTTGATCCAGAAACTGTTTTTTCAACTCTACCTCTTTTTCAGGGAAAGTTTGAAAATTAGTAAAAAACAACATCGTATCATTATCTTCCTCACGACTTTGATCGAATAAAACTCTTTCCGTTTCCCTCTCTTTATTAAACAATAATTTCAGTTTCCTATGAAGAGGCTTTTCCAAAATATCGTTATGAGAATCATCTTCGTAATTACTATTTTCTGCTATTCCATCCTTTTTCCACATTCCATATACCTTTTCCCATTGTTGTTTTTTCAATCGAACAAACTGAGTAGGGTACCGAAATATATCTACTTCATATCGTGAAATATAATCTTGCAGTTTTATTAACTGAGCCATCTTTCTTTCCTTTCTTAATTACTTCATTAAAGGAAAATTTTGAATTACTTCATATTTTGGAAGTCTATCCATATGTGTTTGATAAAGAACAATATCCTTAACTATAAAAGAAGAGTTCAAATTATCAAGAGTATCTTTTTCCATTAATGGTAAATAGTTGCTTTCCCCTTTCCATTTTCTAGCGATTGTGACATGAGGAGAAAATGGGCGTTTCTCTAATTGAAAAGTCGCTTCTTGACAAACCTTATACACATACTCTCGCAATCGATAAAGCTCTTCGCTTTCTTTTATACCTGCCCAAAAAACACGAGGATTTTCTTGTTTTCCAAACGTACCAATACGATTAATGGTTATCATAAAAGGGGAAAATGGTAAAAGTTTCAGCTTTTCTTGTAATAACATTACTTGCTCACTTGTCACCTCTCCTAAAAAAACTAGGGTAAGATGATAATCTTCTTGGTGAACCCAACGCTGAAAAGGAAAGCGTTGTTCGACCGACTGTGTCCATTCATACAAAGATTTTTTTACAGATTTCATTAATGGTACAGCTAGAAAAAAATGCGCTTTCATAATAGAAACCCTTTCATAAACGGTGATAATCATATTTTAGCAAATTTCGGGTAAAGAAGTAGTAGTATTTAGATGTTTGATTACCGCTAGCGATATAGGTAAAATATAACTAACTAAATGAAGAAAGGACATTACACATGAAAGTAGTTCATAATATTGCTGACCTAATAGGGGATACCCCTTTAGTTAAATTAAATTCCTTAAGTCCTACCGACGGGGCTGATATCTACTTAAAATTAGAATTTTATAACCCAAGTAAAAGTGTTAAGGATCGAGCTGCCTTTCAAATGATTATAGAAGCAGAACAAGCTGGACTCCTCACACCAGGCTCCACGATTATAGAACCTACGAGTGGAAATACAGGAATTGGGCTAGCGATGAATGCCGCAGCAAGGGGATATAAAGCCATTTTAGTAATGCCCGATTCAAGTACACAAGAAAGAATCAATCTCTTGAAAGCATACGGAGCTCAAGTTGTCCTTACTCCTAGTGCTAATAAAATGCCCGGCGCAATTAAAAAAGCACAAGAACTTGTTAACAGTATCCCTAACAGTTTTATGCCAATGCAATTTGAAAATTCTGCTAATCCAAATGCTCATCGAAGGACAACCGCCAATGAAATCATTGACGCAATGAAGCAAATGGGAAAACCCCTTTCGGCTTTTGTTGCTACTGCTGGGACAGGTGGAACCATAACTGGGACTGGAGAGGTTTTACGAGAGCATTATTTAGATTTACAAATTCATGTTGTTGAACCTGCTGGCTCTCCTGTTTTATCAGGAGGAAAGCCAGGTAAACATAAACTTGTTGGAACAAGCCCTGGGTTTATTCCGCCAATATTAAACCAAAATATATATGATAAAATTCATCAAATTCAGGATGAAGACGCTTATACTATTACACGTAGACTAGCAAGTGAAGAAGGAATATTAGTTGGCCCCTCTTCTGGTGCGGCATGCTTTACCGCGGTTCAAGTGGCCAAAACGCTCTCACCAAATGATGTTGTTATTAGTATTGCTTGTGATACCGGCGAGCGTTATTTATCAAGCGACGTCTTTCGTTTTGAATAGAACACTTCATTCGTTCAACAAAAAAGAGCTACAATACTTCGTTATTTCTATTTTCGTTGTATTGTAGCTTCTTTTGTCTCTTATTTTTTTATCACAAAATAATTATAGCCGCTCAAATTGATGAACAACGAGTTCTTCATTAAGCAATGTTTTATTTCAGTACCCATATTAATGGAGAGCACCTAACTGATTAATTTGATCTTGAAATCGATTTTGCAATAGCACAGTGAGTTTACCAGGCTTACCACCACCCACTGGTTCATTATCAATGTTAATAATAGGCATAACTTCAGCAGTAGTACTAGTTATGAACACTTCATCTGCTGATTTTAGGTCCTCTACCGTAAATTGGCGTTCAATTAGGCTTACATTTTCCTCTCCACAAATTCTTTTAACAACCTTTCGTGTAATTCCCTCAAGGATAAGATTTGAGACAGGATGAGTGTATAGTTTCCCTTCTTTCACCATATATACATTAGACGATGATCCTTCTGTAACAATTTCGCCACGATGTAATATAGCTTCAAAGCAGTCTGCCTTTATCGCTTCCTCCTTTGCCAAAACGTTACCAAGCAAATTTAAACTTTTAATATCACACCGAAGCCAGCGAATGTCTTCAACTAGCTTTGCACTTACTCCATTTTGGATATTTGAAATTGGACGTTCTAGTGAGTTTGTATAAGCGATAATTGTCCCTTTAGCGGATGGCACAGGAAATTGGTGGTGCCTCTTTGCTACACCTCTAGTCCATTGTAGATAGACGGTTCCATTCACCACTCCATTAACGTCTACCAATTTTTTTAATAATGATAGTAAAGTTGTATAGTCCAACGAAGAGTCCATGCTTAATTTTTTTGCACTTAGGAATAACCGATCGAGATGTTCTTCTAAGGTAAAAAATTTCCCTTGATAAACTCGTATAACTTCATAAATTCCATCCCCAAATTGATATCCACGATCTTCCAATTGAACAGAGCAATCTGAACGATTCACAATTTCTCCATTATATAAAACCTTCTCCACTAGTCCCAACCTCATTTCTATTTTATTTTGTAGCTAATTCATATATCGCTTGAGCATAAATAGCCGTAACTTTTAACAAATCTTCTACATACATATATTCATCTTTTTGGTGGGCAATATCTTCTCTTCCTGGGAAAAGTGGTCCAAATGCCACTCCTGCTGCTAAAGAACGAGCATACGTTCCTCCACCTATAGCAATTAACTCCGCTTTATCTCCCGTTTGCTCTTCGTAGACTCTCTTTAATGTTTGAATCAATTCTTCTTTCTCATCCACATGATGAGGTTTCGAATCCGTAAAATTCTTTATTATATATCCTTTTTCTGAGAAAAGATTTTGCAGCTTCATTTTTGCTTCTTCTAGCTTAAAGGTGACGGGATAACGCATATTTAACCCAAATTTCCCTTCAATCCCTTTCTCATAATTCAGGATTCCAACATTTATTGTGAGCGGTCCTGTCACATCATCTTGATAATATATTCCTAATTTTTCTCCATGTACATCATTAACAAACCAGCTTGTTGCTGCTTCAAGGTACTTCGCTCCATTTTCATCAAAATCATAATCACTTAAAAACGTCGCTAGTAATAAACCAGCATTCTTACCATTTTGAGGAGTACTTCCGTGAGCAGATATTCCTTTTAATTGAAGATATAGTTGACCATTTTCTATATAATAGCTACCTTCTAAATTACCCTTTTTTAAAAAATCGTCAAAGGACTGACAAATGATAGTCGGGTCCTCTTGAACAAGAATAGCCGCTTCAGCAAAATCAGGAACCATATTGTATCGCCTACCTGATGATAAGGATAGCAGTTCATATTTGTGATGAAGCTCAGGCAAGCTCTTTAACGGAACAACTATATCAAAATCTGCGATTCCTTTTTCAGCATGAATGATTGGAAAATCAGCATCTGGAGCAAATCCCATTGTTGGCATTTCTTCATGCTTAAAATATGTATCGACACAGCGCCATTCACTTTCTTCATCCGTTCCAATTATCATGCGAACTCGTTTTTTTAAAGGGACTCCTAGTTCTTTGACAATTTTCATTGCAAAGTAAGCTGCCATTGTTGGCCCTTTATCATCAATAGCTCCTCTAGCAAAGATTTTCCCATCCTTTATTTCTCCACTAAATGGGTCGACGCTCCAGCCGTCCCCTTCTGGTACAACATCGACGTGGCAAAGAATTCCCAATAACTCTTTCCCTTCACCAAACTCTAAATGTCCAGCAACGTTTTCAACATTTTTACTTATAAATCCATCTCTTTCTCCCATATTTAGCATATAATCTAAAGCCTCTTTTACTCCTTGACCGAATGGGGCATTTGACGAAGCCTGTGTATCATTTAATACACTTTTAATTTGCAGCAGTGATTTTGTATTTGCTAAAAGCTCATTTTTTCGCTTTTCTACTTCTTCCATCCAATTAATCTGCTTCATTTTCTGTCTCCTTTTTTATGCTGTATCTGATTCCTATTGTAAACTCAATTCAATACAATTAGAAAGAAAACAAAGAAAATATTTTTTCCTGTTTATCCATGATCCCTTTTATCACCCTTATTTTGTATAGAAATATAGCTTCCTTAACCCCATTGTATAAAGGGAAAATATTTCTCTATAGATGGAATTTGAGGGACTGTCGACTAAATGTGAATACAGAAAGGGAAATTTTTTGTAAATTTCAACATTTCCTAGTATTATTAAGCATAAAGAGGTAAAATAAATATATAAATAAAATCATAAACATACCTTACATAAAGGAGTTGTTTGCTCGGAGAGAGACTAAGATATTCTTGGACGTCTTCTTGTCCATCCGTAGCTATCCGTCGTCTATGCCAGAGGAAAAATGATGAGGGAGTGGTTTGTTGAAACCTTCTACTAATCGAATGCTTACGCGCATTAAATCCGTCTACATGTTTATTAAAGACAATGGAACCGTCACAACGCAAGACCTAGTCGAGGAATTTGGAATCACTCCTCGGACGGTTCAACGAGATTTAAACGTTCTAGCATATAACGACTTGGTCGAAAGTCCTAGTCGAGGCAGATGGACAACAACTCAAAAAAAGGTCAAAATTTCTTCTTAACGATAGATAATCTAAAAACCTCGCTGAATAAGCGAGGTTTTTTATTGATGATTTTGACATGAGTTATTAAATATTATTAAACGACTTCAATAATTTAACCTCTTCGTCTGTTAATTCACGATATTCTCCTAATGATAGGCTCTCATCTAATTTTAAAGATCCCATTGAGACTCGCTTTAAATACGTAACATGCTTTCCTACTGCTTCAAACATTCTTTTTACTTGATGAAACTTACCTTCCATAATGGTAAGAAGGATTTCAGAATTTTCTTCAGATAACAGGATTTCCAAATCTCCCGGTTTTGTGACATACCCATCATCAAGCTTGACTCCCCTTTTAAATGTAAGTATGTCCGCTTCTGTTACCTTTCCAGCTATTTTTGCGTAATAAGTTTTTGGGACATGTTTCTTCGGAGATAAGAGAGAATGGGAAAGCTGACCATCATTTGTGATGAGCATAAGTCCTTCCGTATCTTTGTCTAATCGTCCGACAGGGAATGGCTGATAAACTGCATCTTCAAATTCTAACAAATCAATCACTGTTTCATCATACTTATCCTCTGTTGCAGATAGCACTCCTGGTGGCTTATTCATCATTAAATATATATATTCTTTATACTCGATCCTTTCTCCATTCACCGTTATATGATCACTTTCAGGTTCAATATGTTGTTTTCCGTCTTTAGCTGGGACTCCGTTTACAAGGACTCCTCCACCCTTTAATAACTGCTTAGCTTCCTTTCGACTTCCATAGCCCATGTTTGCTAGTAGTTTATCTAATCTCATACCTTACCCTTTCTCAACTTTATTAGTATTTATCATCAAGAGCCTAAGCCCAGTTTTCTACGTAACTTTATTGCACGGTCCCCAAATAATTTATCAATTAAATAGCTTCTAAAACCTAAGTAAAAATAGAGAGATGCTCCGATGGTTCCACAGATGGTCACAATTACAACTGCAGATAAGGTGTTAGCTGGATTTAATAGAAGCTGTAATAGTGTATACACAATCCATACCACTATAGCCATGACAATATTAAAAATCCCCATTAACATCACTCTTCTACTTACCATTTTAAAATTATATTTTGCATAATGCTTGATGACGAACAAATTAATGATAATGGCAATTAAATAGCCTAATGTTGTAGCGATAATTGCTCCATATATTTGAAACTTTTCAATGAGAGGGATATTAAGGACTAACTTCACTAGTAATCCAATTAATAGACTTAATATCGTATACTTCTGTTCATTAATTCCTTGTAAAATCGCTGCTGTCACAGCAAAAAGAGCAAATAGGATGGCTACAGGTGCATATGCCCTAAGAACCATTGTCCCATCGATGCTATGGTCGTAAAAAATTGTATAGGCTGGCTCTGCCAATATCGATATTCCAATAGCCGCTGGGATTGTTAAATACATCAACACTTGGAATGTTTGGTCAATCTGATGTTTTAATTCGGTTCGGCTTCCTTTTACAAACGATTCTGTCACTAATGGAATTAACGTCATGGAAAAGGCGGTAGCTAATGATACTGGGATAATAACAAGCTTATGGGAACTAAAGTTTAATATTCCAAAGAACCTGTCGGCATCTGCTGCCAATCCAATCGCTCCCATTGCTTTATTAACTGTGAATTGATCGATTACTTGAAAAAGGGGATTTGCTAAGCCAACGAATACAAATGGAACGGAATAAACCAATATCTCCTTGTACATGTCTCGATAGGAAATGGTGAGCGTACCAGGACTTTTACTTGGCAATGCATCTAGCTTCGGCTTTCGTTTTATCCAATACCACATTAAAACGGCTAAGGAAGCAACTCCTCCTACAAATGCAGCGAACGTTGCGAGCGCTATTGCCGTTGTTAAAGAGCCATTCATTACTTTTAAAACGAAGAATACCCCAGCTAGTAAAAAGACGATGCGAACGATTTGCTCGACAACTTGTGAGACAGCTGAAGGCCCCATTGATTGATGTCCTTGGAAAAACCCTCGAATTAAACTCATAAACGGAATAATAAGTAACGCAAAGCTAACGGCTCGAATCACGGTCGTGACATCTTCGACCTTCACCTTCTGTTCATCATTATAAGCTATCGTTATGTCTGCGAAATAAGGAGCAAAAGCATACATAACGATAAAGGAAGCGATACCTGTTAAAACCATAACAAGAAGTCCTGACTTAAAAAGCTTTCGTCCTACCTCATATTCGCCTAACGTATTATATTTTGAAATGAATTTCGATACAGCTAATGGTACACCCGCTGTCGCAATTGATAAAAATATCGTATATGGTGTGTAACCATATGAAAATAGGGCAGCATTATCCTCGCCACCAATAAGTGCATAAAATGGAATAACATAAAACAAGCCCAAAAATTTGGATATATATGTCCCTAACGATAAAATGAGAGTACCTCGAAATAATTTTGATGACATGTATTCTCCCTACAATCTTTGACAAAATGTTTATCTTTTTGTAGTTTACACCTCTATAGAGAGAATGACAATTTTTTTCGTAACATTTGCTTGACTTTACAAACCATTATAAAATAAGAAAAGCTTAAAAAAGTTGGTGAATACATATGTATGATGTTGTAGTAATTGGTGGGGGCCCTTCTGGTTTAATGGCTGCCATCGCAGCTGGAGAACAAGGTAAAAAAGTCCTCCTTATCGATAAAGGGAATAAATTAGGAAGAAAACTTGCCATATCTGGCGGTGGAAGATGTAACGTGACAAATCGCCTCCCAATAGAAGAGATCATTCGTCATATACCAGGAAATGGCCGATTCCTGTATAGTGCTTTTTCCGTATTTAATAATGAGGATATTATCACGTTTTTTGAAAATCTTGGCGTGAAATTAAAGGAGGAAGATCATGGTCGAATGTTCCCAGTTTCGGATAAAGCTCAATCGGTTGTGGATGCACTTTTAAATCGCTTAAAAGAGCTAAACGTAGTAGTGAAAACAAATACTCCTGTTAAGGATATCCTCTATAAAGAAGGTCGTACAGAAGGAATTTTACTTCAAGATAAAGAGAAAATCCCTTGTAAAGCAGTAGTCATAGCCGTTGGCGGAAAATCCGTGCCACATACTGGCTCTACTGGTGATGGCTATCCATGGGCAGAAAAAGCCGGACATACTATCACAGAATTATTCCCTACAGAAGTACCACTCACATCAAAGGAAGAATTTATAAAGGATAAAACACTGCAAGGACTTGCCCTTAGAGATGTCGGGGTAAGTGTCCTTAATAAGCGCGGAAAACCTGTCGTCACACATAGAATGGACATGCTTTTTACCCATTTTGGTCTATCTGGACCGGCTATTTTACGTTGTTCACAATACGTTGTAAAGGAATTGAAAAAAAGTAAAAATGATTTCGTCTACATGTCAATTGACGCACTACCCGACCAAAATGAACACAAAATAGCCGAAAAAATCCATCGCTTACTTGGTGACGAACCGAAAAAAGCGATAAAAAATAGTTTAAAAGGACTACTTCCTGAACGATATTTATTATTTTTACTTGAGCAATGTGAAATCAACCCATCAGAGCAGGGAGGGCATATTTCACTAGAAACTAAAAGAAGGATTGCCTCATTAAGTAAACAATTTAAAATTAAGATTCACGGAACGCTCCCACTCGATAAAGCCTTTGTAACCGGCGGAGGAATTTCAGTAAAGGAAATTGAACCGAAGACAATGGCTTCCAAAAAAGTGAATGGATTATATTTATGTGGAGAAGTTCTAGATATTCATGGCTATACGGGAGGATATAACATTACCTCAGCTCTAGTGACAGGGCGATTGGCTGGATTGAATGCTGCATTTTATTGCTAATAGCAGAATTACTTATTAGCTTGCTCTTATTTTGCTTGGTAGATTACCATAGCTGAAAAACAATAAATTTGTTCCTTATCCGTCGTGGCAGCGGAAACATTATATTTAATATCAATAATATCTCGAGAAGAAAAACCTGCTAAAAAAGCATTTAATTCTTTTTGTAAATCCTGTTCGTGCTCATAATCAAATAGTCTAACCTGTAGCACTCTTACACCTCCTTGTCCTGTTTTATACCATTCTATTTTACGAGTGAGTCATTATTCTTGTTTACTAAAAAAGAATAAGAAAGAAAAAAACACACATACTAGAATGGAAATTTTTATCTGAACAAGGAGGGATTTAAATGGATTTACATAGAGCCAAACAAATCTTCTCATCATCAGCTGAAATTGAAGTGAAATTCAATGGCGCTTCCGTATGGATTGATGAACTTCACGAAGATGGAAAAATGGCAACTGTTCACCTTAGAGGCCCATTAGAAGAACGTACACAAGTTTCCATCGCTGACTTAGAAGAAGCGTAAAAGCTGACACTTAAAAAGAACCCCCCTGAATAGCCATTTCAGAGGGTTTCTTTTATGTAATTTAATCTCAAAGAATAAGATCAAATGATTTTGAAACAATTCGAAACCATCGTATTTGAAAGAAAAAATAAACACCCCACTACAACGAGTCGGGTGTTTCAAAGGAGTAGTACTAAGCTTTTTGACACGGAGAAGCTTGTACACTAACTATCATATTAAGCTAGTATCAATTTGTGAGGGCTTCTTCCCCATTTTACATAAAATTCATAAAAAATAGGAAAATAACCCTTACACAAAACGTCTACTAAGAAAGATAGAAATTAAGTGCTCCATTTATAGAATTTTGCTAATTAATAACTTTTAAACAAGCTGAGGTTATTCTTTTCAGCAATAATTATGTAATTATGCTTTGCGTTGAGTTTCCCCAGCCCATTCTAGCATTCCGCCTTCCATATTCGCCACTTTGAAGCCTTGATCCTGCATAAAATAGCAAACATTTTCACTTCGACGACCTGAACGACAAATAAAAATATATTCCTTTTCTTTCTCGAATTGGTCTAATGACTCAGGAATTGTCCCCATCGGAATGTGCTTTGCTTCCTTCACCATTCCTTCTGCCACTTCTTCATCTTCTCTAACATCTACAAGATAAAGCTCTTCACCATTTTGAATTTTTCTTTGTAGCTCTTCAGGCGTAATTGTTTTAATTTGATCCACCACTCATCACCCTTTCTTGTTCACATGCCCTTATTATAGCAAAGCCGTTAGAAGGATTAAAACTCTAGGCTTTTAAGTGCTTAATAACGATAAATCACCCATTCATCTATCTCTTCAAAACCTAATCTTTTATATATTTTACCTGCATCAGGATTATCATAAAATAAGCAAAGTTCTTTCCCTTCTGCTAGCACATCAGCTGTCAACTTACTTATACATCTCGTTGCATAACCCTGTTTCTGATAGGCTGGCAGTGTACACACTCCTACGACCATAGCAGATAGTGTATTTTCTGCCGCAGTTGAAGCAGCCGCAATCATTTTACCGTCGCGCTCGATAAAATAAGTCCTGGATACCCCTTCAACCATATTACGCCTTTTCCTTTCTACACCTTCAGTACTTTCAAATTCGGGTATTTGATCATATAAGTCTACAATCTCCTCAATATGATCCACATTAGCTTTTTTCACGCTTTCCATGTCTTGAAGAATAAGCTTATCAGCTGTATAACACTTCGCATAAAATAATTCTCTTTTCTTTATAAGCTTCCTGTTAAGAAAAGGTTGAAACATACTTGTGATTCTTTTAAGCCCTGATAGCATCGTCCAGTATTGATCTTTGTTTATAATATTTGAAAATCCCTTGACATCAAACATTTCACTTGCATAAGGAATATAGTTCTCTTCATATTTTAGCAATACGCCTCTAAGATTCTCCTCAGAATCAAAATCCCCCCACAGCATCTGAAAATCTTGTTCGTAGCCATATGCTTCAATATCCCCAATAATAAATAGGTTTTCAGCTGACTTAGGCTGAAGCAAATTCATTACTTGACGGTGATCATCCCCATTTAGCCTTCTGATCATACTCCCCCTCCTAACAAAATTATTATCTATTGATAAACAATAATGAAGCAGGATACCCTGCTTCATTATGATTAATTCGCAACAATATTAACGAGTTTTCCAGGAACAGCAATCACTTTTCGAACCGTTTTTCCTTCAATTGTTTCTTGTACTTCTGCCAATGCTTGTTTCTCAAGCTCCTCACGAGTTGCTTCACGAGAAACCAATAGTTTTGCACGAACCTTACCATTAATTTGTACAACAATCTCAACTTCATTATCTACAAGTTTTCCCTCATCGAAAGTAGGCCAAGCTTCATAAGAAATCGTCCCTTCATTTCCTAGCTTGCTCCAAAGCTCTTCTGCAATATGAGGGGTAATTGGTGCGAGAAGCTTCACGAATCCTTCCATATATTCTTTTGGAAGTACATCGGTTTTATAAGCATCATTAATAAATACCATCAATTGAGATATCCCTGTATTAAAGCGAAGACCTTCATAATCCTCTGTAACTTTCTTAACGGTTTGATGGTACACTTTATCAAGCTTACCATTGCTCGTATCCTTGATTTTACTACTTAAGCTTCCGTTTTCTTCAACCATTAGACGCCAAACGCGGTCAATAAAACGACGAGCACCATCAAGACCTGTAGCAGACCAGGCAATTGAGGCATCTAGTGGTCCCATAAACATCTCATAAAGTCGAAGTGTATCAGCACCATGACTCTCTACAATTTCATCTGGGTTGACAACATTTCCTTTTGACTTACTCATTTTTTCATTATTTTCCCCTAAGATCATTCCTTGATTAAATAGCTTTTGGAATGGCTCTTTTGTAGGAACAACTCCAATATCATAGAGGAATTTATGCCAGAAACGAGCATAGAGCAAATGAAGAACAGCATGCTCAGCTCCCCCAATATACATATCCACAGGAAGCCATTTTTTCAGCTTTTCAGGGTCAGCTAGTTGTTCTGCATTATCCGGATCGATATAACGTAGATAATACCAGCAGCTACCCGCCCACTGAGGCATTGTATTTGTTTCACGACGACCTTTTTTCCCTGTTTCAGGATCGACAACATTTACCCATTCATCAATATTTGCAAGTGGTGATTCTCCTGTACCAGATGGCTTGATTTCCGTTGTTTTTGGAAGTACTAGTGGAAGATCTTCTTCTTTTACAACCGTACTTGTTCCATCCTCCCAGTGAATAACTGGAATCGGTTCACCCCAATAACGTTGACGACTAAATAGCCAATCACGAAGGCGGTAAGTCGTTTTCTTAGAACCGATTTCGTTTTCTTCAAGCCATACAAGTGCTTTTTTAATTGCCTCTTCTTTATCTAGACCATTCAGGAAATCAGAATTGATGTGCTTACCTTCACCCGTATATGCTTCTTTTGTAATGTCCCCACCTACTACTACTTCTTTAATTGGTAGATCAAATTTTTGAGCGAATTCAAAATCACGCTCATCATGGGCAGGTACGGCCATAATAGCACCAGAACCGTAACTCATAAGCACATAATCGGCAATCCAAATCGGCATTTTTTCCCCATTTGCTGGGTTAATCGTATAGGCACCTGTAAAAACACCTGTTTTGTCTTTCGCAAGATCTGTGCGTTCAAGGTCACTTTTTGATTTAATAGAATCAATATAAGTCTCAACCTCTACTTTTTGGTCGGAAGTTGTAATCTTTTCTACTAAAGGATGTTCAGGTGCTAGCACCGCGTATGTGGCTCCAAATATGGTATCAGGACGAGTCGTAAACACAGCCAATGTTTCGTTATGTCCATCAACCTTAAAGATGACTTCTCCACCCTCTGAACGTCCAATCCAGTTCCTCTGCATATCCTTAATGCTTTCTGGCCAATCCAACTCTTCAAGGTCTTCAAGTAAACGATCAGCATAGGCAGTAATTTTTAGCATCCATTGGCGCATAGGTCGACGCTCAACAGGATGCCCCCCGCGCTCACTTTTTCCATCAATGACTTCTTCATTCGCCAATACAGTTCCAAGCGCTGGACACCAGTTCACCGGAATTTCATCCACATATGCCAATCCTTTTTCATAAAGTTTGGTGAAAATCCATTGTGTCCATTTATAATAATTTTTGTCCGTCGTGTTCACTTCACGGTCCCAATCATAAGAAAAACCTAATGACTTTATCTGCCTACGAAAATTATCAATATTCACTTTTGTAAATTCGGCTGGATCATTTCCTGTATCAAGCGCATATTGTTCGGCAGGAAGACCAAATGCATCCCACCCCATTGGATGAAGAACATTATAGCCTTGCATACGCTTCATTCTTGAGAGAATATCCGTTGCAGTAAAGCCTTCTGGATGCCCTACATGTAGTCCAGCACCTGATGGATACGGGAACATGTCTAATGCATAAAATTTAGGCTTGTCAGCATCCTCACTTGTTTTATACGTGTTTTGTTCTTCCCAGTAGTGTTGCCACTTTTTTTCAATTTCACCATGTTTATAACTCATAGGTGACTCCTCCTTTTTTAAGTAAAAATAGCATCGAAGTTGAGTGTATGAACCAACTGCCCTAATACGACTGATAAGGCAACGAGAAATGTTATTTTGTTTTTAAATAAAACAAAAACCTCTCGCCCCATGTATCAAACATGGGACGAGAGGTTAACTTATACTCCCGCGGTACCACCCAAATTAGTGCAATAGATGCACTCGGCTCACAGTCCTTAACGCGGACAAACGGTAAACACTACTCATTTCATGTTTACAACTCCAAGGCGAGTTCATGACCCTTTCGGTTGACTTGCACCACCCGTCAACTCTCTAATAACGAAAGTCATTCATTACTACTCCTTTTCAATGCATTAAATATGATTTGTTTTTTATTGTATGCAATATTCAGTTGAGTTGCAAGTACCATTGGACCATTTGTAGATTTTTTTATTTTATCCACAATTTATAAAGAGTAAACATTATAGAAACTCCGATACCGTTACGTTTTCATTACGCTTTAACAGACGGTCATGGAAAACGGTCAGAAAAATTCCAATAATCAACAATCCGATTAATACATAAAATAAAATCGACATTCCATAAAGATCAACTAATATACCACCAAACAGAGGACCAATCATTCTCCCACCTGTCGCTGTTGAATTAACAATCCCTTGATAAAAACCTTCTCTTCCTTTTGGAGCTAATTGATTAGCAATTGTCGGTATAGCTGGCCATACGAGCATTTCACCAATTGTGATAATCACCATGGCTGCTACAAACCCTTTAAAGGCACCGGCATTTCCTGCAACAGCAAATGATACCATAAAGATGGATATACCTAAGATGATTTGTCCTTTTAAATTTTGATCAAATCGCTTTATAAGCGGACGAAGAAAAGGTTGTCCAAACACAATCATCAAACCGTTAATCGTCCACAAAATGCTATACTGCTTTAATGATATGTTAATTTCTTGTGTATAAGTGGCAATGGTTGACTGCCATTGTACATATCCAACCCAGCATAATAAGTAGGCTCCACATAGTATTAACAGTGCAGTGAACTTATTTTTATTAATAATTTTCTTATTTTCTTTTAACACATTCGTTTGTTGTACAGACTGATGAGCAATATTTCGATATCCAAAAAATGCAATAACGAAAAATACTAGATACATAGACAAGTTTGCTAAAAAGATATAATCAAAGGAATAGTCAGCAACCACTCCACCTAGTGCTGCTCCGATTGCTACTCCTGCATTTTGTGCTACATAAATAGCATTAAATGCCCTCCTACCTCCTTCTTTCCAAACAGATCCGGCCAACGCATAAATTGATGGAAAGACTATACCAGACCCAAAACCGATAAACAGAAGAAAAAATACATAGTACGGCCATTCATGCCAAAAATTTAGACCTGTTAAAGAAACTAACGTAATGGCTATCCCAGTCATGATCGAACGATACCCACCAAGTTTATCAAAAAGAATTCCACCGATCAGATTTCCAACGACACTAGCACCGGCATTCAGCATTAAAACAATCCCCGCAACGGTAAGAGACTTACCGAGATGCCCATTTATATAAATTGCATTTAACGGCCATAAAAAAGAGGATCCTGTAACGTTCACGACCATTCCGAGCACAAGCAACCACAACGCCCTTGGCATAAAAGCACCGTCCCTTCTAAAATATATTTCGATAATAGAAGTATTTTAATAGTTTTTAATACTATATGCAACACCGAAATGCGCAGTCGGGTCGCTCAGCAGCGACAGGCATTTGACGAAGCACGCAGGAAATCCTGATTTCCTGCGTGGGGTGGTAGTTGACCCCGAGCCCCAAGTCGACGAAGCTAGACATCATTAAGGAACGAAACCTAAGTACAGACGTCCAACCGTCACTACTCTCAAAAACGACAAGAGTTGTGAAGCACACTGAAAAATACGGATCAAAATTTAAATATAAAAAAGCAGGATTTCCCTGCTCATCGTTAATCCGGTATTTCTGTATGTTGTTTTGATGTTATTGGTTGACTTTGTTTTTCGTATTTTTTCTTTGCTGCTTTTACAGGATTATACTCCTTACCAAATTCAGTATCTAGACTCCGTTCGGCGGATCGTGTTTTTTGTTCTGGATTATTTTGCTTTGAACGTGATTTTACCAAATTTAACCTCTCCTTAATTTAATGATCATGGTCTAATAAAATCATTTCATTTTGTAATTGTTGCACTTGAAGGCGCATACGATGCAATTGCTCACGTTGCTGATGACTGGCGCTATCGGTCATTTTTAACAATTCATTAGCTGCATTTTCTAACCCTTGAAGAGCATTGGAGTAATCTTCATCGTGGTAATGCGCTTGTTTTGTTCCAGCTGTATATTGCTGCTGTGCAATTTGAATGGCATTCTCACATTGCTGTAAACAAGCCTCAACTGATTCTCTCGTAGCCATATTCACCCTCCCTTTCATCATTAATAATTGTGAAGGTAATCACTGGGATGTTTCGAACTTAGTTTTTCCGAGTTATTTTCCTTCATAAGTGGTAAAAGTCGCCTATTCCTCCATCTTAATTGGCCCCATTTCTCTATTCATGATAAAATTTCTTGTATGTATAAATGAATGACAATGATTATAGGAGGTGTCTGAAATGTCTCAGACAAACCCATTTCTATATGCATCAGACAACAAACGGTATCATACTTGGAATTATCATCTTCGCAACGAATTTGGACATAAAGTTTTTAAAATTGCATTAGATGGTGGATTTGATTGCCCGAATCGTGATGGTACGGTCGCACACGGTGGCTGTACGTTTTGTTCTGCTGCCGGGTCTGGTGATTTTGCTGGAAACCGTATTGATTCTCTCGAAGTTCAATTTAATGAAATTAAAAATAAAATGCACAAAAAGTGGAACAATGGAAAATATTTGGCGTATTTTCAAGCCTATACGAATACTCATGCCCCTGTCGATGTCCTCCGACAAAAATTCGAGACCGTGTTAAAACAAGAGGGCGTCGTTGGATTATCCATTGCCACCCGTCCCGATTGTTTACCAGATGATGTTGTAGAGTATTTAGCTGAGTTAAATGAACGAACTTATTTATGGGTCGAATTAGGACTTCAAACTGTACATGAACGAACTGCACTATTAATTAATCGTGCGCATGATTATAGTACTTATGTTGACGGTGTTCGTAAACTCAGAAAACATAACATTCGAATTTGTTCTCATATTATTAACGGACTTCCATTAGAAAGTCACGACATGATGATGGAAACAGCTAACACGGTTGCAAACCTTGATGTCCAAGGAATTAAAATTCACTTGCTTCACCTTCTAAAAGGAACACCAATGGTAAAGCAATACGAAAAAGGGATGCTAGATTTTCTATCATTTGAAGATTACATTCATTTAGTTTGTGACCAATTAGAAATTCTTCCACCTGAAATGATTGTCCACCGTATTACTGGAGATGGTCCAATCGATTTAATGATTGGTCCAATGTGGAGTGTCAATAAATGGCAAGTTCTGAACGCGATAGATGCGGAACTTAAGAAACGAAATAGCTGGCAAGGAAAATATTATGTTTCAGCAGAGGAGATAGTAAAATGAAACTTGACCGTATACTACCTTTTGGGCATCAACTATTAGAAAGGGCCGCTGGAAAAGGGGATATAGTCATCGATGCAACGATGGGGAATGGACATGATAGTGTTATGCTTGCAAAACTAGTGGGTGAGACTGGACATGTTTATAGCTTTGACATTCAAGAACAAGCATTACGCAATACTACCATTCGTTTAGAAAATGAAAACCTTGAAAAGCAAGTAACCCTTCACCCAATCGGACACGAGCATATTAAGTCATCTCTCCCAGCAGAAATACATGGAAAAGTAAGAGCAGCTATTTTTAACTTAGGCTATCTCCCAGGTGGAGACAAAAGTATCGTGACCAAAGGCAATACGACGATTAAAGCATTAGAAGACTTACTAGAGCTGTTAGCCCCTGAAGGAATAATTGTTCTGGTCATTTATCACGGTCATGACGAAGGAAAAATTGAGCGTGATGAAGTAATTACTTTTGTTAGTCAGCTAGATCAACAAAAAGCACATGTTCTTCAATATCAATTTATTAACGGACAGAACCACCCACCATTTATTATTGCGATTGAAAAAAAATAACTTACTCTTCTTCTACTGACATTATTGACATTGTTATATGAGCACAATCATCTAAAATAAAGAAGCAGGTTTCTTTTATACAGAAATGTGCTTCTTTATTTGTTCCTAATCTATTTCACTAATAATTGCAAAAAAGGTTTTTAACCCATTCTATGCTTTCTAAATAGTTGACAATTTGTAAAGAGGTGTTTATTATTAGTTTAAACTTTTAAACTAATAAACGTTATAAAAATATTTTAATAAAGGAGGATTTGAGTGTCAGAGGAAGCCTTAATTGTATTTCGTCAATGTAGGTCTTTATTACAAATCTTTAGTGACCCTGCAAGACAAGATATTATTTTATTACTCGCTCAACATGAACGATTATCCGTAAATGAGATAACCAGTCACTTGAGCTTGTCCAGACCAGCAATTTCTCATCATTTAAAAATGTTAAGAGACAATCGCTTAGTGAACATAGAGCAAAAAGGAACACAAAGATTCTATACCCTATCGCTAACTGAATCGATTCATCAATTGAAAAATTTACTAAATATTGTAGAAAAAGAGTGTACTTAATAATATTTCATTAAATGCTGAATTAAAAATATATTGAAAGTTGAAAGGGGAAAATTATGAAACAAACAGCGTTAATTACAGGAGCTTCTTCAGGTATAGGAAAAGAATTTTCTTATCAATTAGCAGAAAAAGGGATGGATGTAGTATTAGTAGCAAGAACAAAAACTGCACTTGATAAATTAGCTGAAGATATTACGAAAAAATACAAAGTGAAAGCAACGGTAATAACAGCTGATTTAAGCGTAGAGTATGCTGCAAAAGATATCAGTGAAACAATTAAAGAAAAAGGACTAGTTATTGATTATTTAGTAAACAATGCTGGTTTTGCAACATCAGGTGAATTTTTGAATAATGAAAAAGAAATCGATCATAAGCAAGTAACAGTGAATGTCCAGTCAATTGTTGATCTTACTCATGAATTTCTTCCATCAATGGTTAAAAGAGGGGCAGGAACAATTATCAATGTTGCTTCTCTAGTTGCTTTTCAACCTGTTCCATATATGGCGGTATATTCTGCTACGAAAGCATTTGTATTATCCTTTACTGAATCTTTAGCAGAAGAGTATCGATCGAAAGGAATTACCTTCTTTGCCATTTGTCCGGGAGCGACCAATACAAATTTCTTTGAAGCAGCTGGAGATAAGACTCCAAGTGTGACTAGAACACCAAAACAAGTTGTTCAAACTGCTTTACGAGGAATTGAAAATGGAAAGAGCTTTGCAGTTGATGGTAAGAAAAACTATTTTTTAGCACAATCTTCTAGATTGTTGTCTAGAAAAAGGGTTGTCAAACTATCTGCAAAAGTATCTTTAAAAAACTTGAAATAGAACATGTATACTTTCAATTCGTACTGAAATGAGAGACAAGACTAACGAAGAATTAAAAAATCACTTTATCGGTACCTCTGTTTATCTTGTAATGTCTTTATACAAGTTGGGTGACAGTGAAGTCCAACAATCCCGGACGTCTTCCCCCGACTATTTAAAGAATAGCATCCAGATAAAATTTCAACATGGGTGACCATAGGAGCAATTACGACATAACATAGGTAGAATAGTAGAAGAAGCCACTTTGAACTTGTTTGTTCAAAATGGCTTCTTTTTGTTTTTGTAATATCCAATCAAGCTTTATTCGAATCTTAATCTAGTAGCTCTTTCGCTAGCAACTCAAAGGATTTCAATTTATCTTCAAAATCATAGGTAATCGTTACGGCCATGATTTCATCTGTTTCATACAAAGAAGCTAAAGCGAGCAGCTGTTCCTTAACTTTTTTTGGACTGCCAATAACCATTCTTTTGCGATTTTCTTGTATACGAGCTAGTTCATAAGAAGAGTAAGAATAGGAGAGTGCTTTTTCGGGTGAAGGTGCCCCATTCGATTTTACTCCTTGTTCTGACATCAAAATGGCATAATCAACACTCGATACGATTCGTTCTGCTTCTTCATCTGTCTCTGCACAAATAACAAAGACCGCGACGATTCCCTTTGGCTCTTGGAAATACTTACTTGGACGAAACTGCTGTCGATAATGCTGCATATAGTGTGAGCCACCATTCCCGTTAATAAACTGAGCAAAGGTATATGGTAACCCTTTATTTGCAGCAAGCATTGCACTTGATGCACTTGAACCTAATAACCACATTTCGGGGACAGTAGGAATAAGTGGCGTTGCCTTCAATCCATAATAAGGATGATTTTCAGGAAGAGAATCATGTAAATAATACTGTAGCTCTTCAATTTGATCAGGAAATTCGTTAATATCACGATGCTTTCCACGGTTTAAAGCTAAAGTCGCTCGGGGCATCCCTCCTGGGGCTCTGCCAAGACCAAGGTCAATTCGTCCTGGATGTAACCCTTCTAGCACTTTAAAATTTTCAGCTACTTTAAACGGACTGTAATGTGGCAACATTACCCCTCCGGAACCTACTTTAATTTTTTCCGTATTTGCAGCTAAGTGAGCAATAAGTATTTCTGGTGAGGATCCTGCTAGCGTTGGCGTATTATGGTGTTCTGACACCCAAAAACGATGGAATCCTAGCTTTTCGACATGTTGAATGAGCTTTGTCGTTTGCTGAAGTGCTTCACTTGGAGAAATGCCTTCTGCAATCGGTGATTGATCTAATACACTCAGCTTTAAGGTCATTCGAGAACAACTCCTTTTATTTTGGATGACCATTATTATATCCAATGCTTGATGAGAAAAAAAATAATATGCTTTTAAAAAAACAAAAAAACGATCGCTCGAAAGCGATCGCTTACTCTGAATTATTTCTTGAATAATAATACTTTACCAACTTTACCATCAGCACTTTGTCCTGTTACACGGATGTTCAATCCGTAATTCGGAACATTACGTCCTGCATCTGGAAGGCCAGCATTTAAATAGTTCTTGCTATCATCAAATAATGGATTACGCTTAGTATAGTTGTCTGTAAGCGTGATGCCAAGAAGATCAGAATAGTCTAAGAACATTTTTTCTGACTTATCTAGGCTAAATGCTGCATCATGAACTTGGTAGCGAGTAGAAGCTACACTGTCATCACTCCAATATAAAGTCTTTTGGTCAGCATCTACTACTCCTAAGAATCCTTCACCAGGATGAGCGCCAGTCCAGTTGTTATCATAGCTATCATCAACATACCAAACAATTAATCCGTCATCAAAAGTCATTAAGCTATCGCCACGACGAATATGCTTAAGTCCTTCGTCAACGCCGTTATGTGTTCTCCACTCTAATAAATAGTAGTGGTCAGAGAAGAACTTACCATCTGTTTTTACGAAACCGTCTAGGTCAACTACTGCTTCCCCTTCAGCTCCATCAAATAATACCTCAGCACCATCAACAACTACTTGTACATCATCTACATATAGACCAGCCTCAGCTGCTGCAGGGTCAGTCCAATAGTTGATTTTCACTTGAACTTCTTTTCCAGCATATGCACTTAGATCAAAGCTAGCATCAACCCAACCATCTGAAGAACCGGTAATACCGTGTCCTGGATTTTGTCCATGAGGATCATCTGTTGTTGTAATATTACCCTGAATTGCTACCCAATCATCATTTCCGTCTTTTACTTGTACTGAACCAAAATCCCAACCTTGCTCGATTTGGTACCATGCTTTAAAGTTTAACGCACCACTTGTAGCGTTCGTTAAATCAACCGTTGTAACTAAGCTATTATCTAAGTCATGTCCACTTTGACTGTGGTATTCATAAGAACCAGTCGCCGGTGTGTTAATTACTTGTTCTTTTTGAGGAAGGTTCACTCTTAAAGCATCAAGATTTGTTCCTTTTGACACACCCTCGTCAAGAACCGCTTCAAGTCCTTTACCGTCTAGGTCTTCAATATTAATTTCTCCACCATGTAACCAGTTACCGCCCATTGACGCTTGTAATTCTTCCTTCGCCCATGCACTGAAGCCTGTTGGCTCTGTTCCTGGGATTATTCCTGCCCAGCTACCACTAGACATTAGTGACCAATAAGAAACAGGTTCACCTTGTCCTGTATACTGAGTGTCATATTCATCCGGTAATCCTAAATCATGAGCGTATTCGTGAGAGAAGACTCCCGCTGCTCCGTCTGCTGGCTGAACTGTGTAATCATACGCAGCCATCAAACCATCCCAATATGAAACATCTGTTTCTGTACCTTCAATTCCATACACTCCGCCTAAATTCCAGCGATGAGACCAAATCGCATCTTCACCTAATTGACCGCCACCTGCTTCTTGTCCAACAGAAGAGTGAACAATCATTAAATGGTCAACTAAACCGTCTGGCTCACGTAAATCTCCATCTCCATCAAGATCGTATCGATCTTCTTTATCAAAATCGGCTAAATCAATAGTTGGATCAGCTGCAGCTGCATCAAGCGCTTCTCTTACAAGTGAACGTGCATCCGTGTCATTGCTGTCACCATTTGCTGCACCGTAATAAGCAGCAGGATGTTCCGCTTCGTACCAACCAGCTACTGCGCCATCAACCGTATAAGCACCACCAGATTGCTGCTCATAGTATTGTTTCATGGATATTAAGTTCTCACCATTTGGACCTTCATATCCATTCTCACCAAATACTAAATCTTCGTAATGCTCTTTCGCATAATCCGCATAATACATATCTGTATCTTCAGGATTCATGTCATTTGCTTTAAAATCAGGGAACTCCACTAAAAGAACAAGAACTTCATCGGTACGTACTTCACCTTCGTAATTCTCTTCTACAAGATTGCCTGGTGCATTCTTTTTCGCTTTCCCTAATTTATTTCCATTTCCATTAGTAAAAGCATTTGTTTGAAGCTTTTCTTTTTCTTTGTTTAACTTATGCTCTTGCTCGCTTAATTCACCATCATTTTTCAGCTGTTTTTCAGCTTTTTTTGAAACTTCCTTCAAATAATCTTTTACAGCCTTTTCAGCTTCTTCACCCGTTGCATCTGTTGCCAATTTTCCACTTTTCTTAAGCATTTCTATTAAACGCTCTTCATTCGCAACACCTAAATCTATTGGACCTCCGACAGAATGATGAGATTGGTCATGAGATTCGGCTGTTTTTGCCTTAGCCGCTTCAATCTTTGTTGAAGTCAAATTCATTGCATTGGTAGATGCGGGAGCAACAAATGCCCCTAGTGACAAAGCCGCAGCCATTGCTACGCTTACAAATTTTCTACGCTTCATTCAGGTTCCCCCTTAAAATATACTAATAAACTACTAGATTAGTATAATATACATTATTAGAAGAGTCATTATTTTCAGTTATTTTTGATTATTTATTCCTATAACCTTTTAAAAAATTCCGACATTTATGAATCTTATGTACTATATATTTTACATATTTTTGTAAATATTCGTTACAAAATAAGGAAACGTATGACCTTTTAAATGACAATTTCTCATCCAACTTCAACCTAAGTACTGTCAATATGTAAATCTTTTTCCTATTAATCCGCATAAAAATACTTTTTTCTTAAATTATCATTCATTTTCATCGTACTGGTGACCCTCCTTTCTTTCATCATTCAACAAAAAAACATCACACAAAAAAAGCGACCAAAAAGTCGCTTTACTTATTTGCAATTGCTATTTTAGTATTAGGAATGTCTTTGAAATTTACGATATAAACGTCCATTGAAATAAAAGAATTGTGAGATGAATCCACTTTTTCGAATCATTTTCTTTGCTAGACGTTTTACCTCTTTCTGTTCTGCTACTTTTTCATCCGAAAGGTACACACCTAATAACCCTCTATTTATTAAGCGATGAAATTGACGGTGTGGAAGATGCTTCGTTTGTTCATCCGCCTGCTCAATAAAATATTGCAGTCGCTCAAATAATTCCTGATTATTTTGATAGTAGAAGCAAAAGTTCAGATCTCCTTCCTTTATATCTTCTTCTTGATCAATAAAATAATCGAGTAATATATGTAACCCTTGTATATAAGGAAAATATCCGTTGCGTACGATAGACCCGAATTTTGGCTCAAAGTGATGGGATAAGGCATAGGATATTAGACAAAAAATTCCTAAAGTTGACCCACTACAAGCTGAAAATTCATGCCAATCCATTTCTGGCAACGCTTGCTTATGCTGCTGAAACCATGATTGTAGCCTATCTTCCCTTTCCTCTACACGAACATGCTTATGTACCTGTAAGTCACAATAATATTGGCATAATTCAATTAAAAATGGCCGAATATGGTGATAAGGCTCCATTCCCTGTAGAACATTTTGGCAAGTTAAAACTAAATCTCTCAAATAATAATTATCACTTACATCCCCTCTAAATCGATAATAGTCTTTTGTTTCTTCATCAATTGATAAACAGTCAATCATTGATTCATGAAGGGCGGCAAAATCATTGGGGTCTAAGGAATTGCTTCTGTCACATAAATTATCAAGGTAGTCACTTATGGTTTGATAGGCAACAATAAATTTTACTGCTTCTTCTAGCCTGTCTCCTGCTAATAATGCTAATATTGATCCACCTTCACAGTGAAATGTTTTCGATTCGATACTTTGTAACGCTTGTGTCCTTAATTCAGGATCCGGAATTGACATCGCTCTTTTTTTCCAATAACGCAACTCCTTATGGACAAGCGGGAAAACCTTTCGATACACAGACGCCATTAAAGAGATTGGCCGAACGGGAATTGACATATATCCACCTCATCGTTATTAGTATATTGACCATTAACTCAAGATACCTAGCACATATCGCCACTATAAAATCTAATGGAACATTTTGTACGTAACACTTATAACCTTCAACATAATAAACCAACCTAAAAATAAGGCTGAAAGTTTATCACTATTTTGAGGAAAAACACTTTCTTAAACAATCGTACCAATTATTTAATTGCTATGGAAATTTCATGAAACAACTTTTTTCTCTATCTTATGGCATTCCCGCTAGTCTAGCAACTTTCATTCCCTTTATCATGATTCGTCCACTTCTTATAATACAGATTAACGACCAAGCAAAATACACAAGTCAAGCACTCTATGCCTTTTGAACATCTTAGAAAATAACGAAGAAATGTGACAAACCCCACTTTCACCAAGATGGAAGTGGGGTTTGTCTATGAACTAAAACGACCGCTAAATCTGTTTACTTTTTGGATAATTGTATTTTTGCAACTTTACCGTCATGACTTTGTCCCATTACACGAATTTTTAAGCCGAAATTCGGGATATTACGTCCTGCATCTGGCAGGCCTTCATTTAAGTAATTCCTCTTATCATCAAATAATGGTTTGCGAATTGTAAAGTAATCTTTTAATCTCAAATCACCAAAATCTAAGTTCAACCTATCTTGTCTTTTATTGTTAAACGCTGCATCATAAATTTGGAAAATCGTTGGAGCTACAGTTCCATCACTATATTTGAGCGTTCGTTGATCAGCATCTACTACCCCTAAGAATCCTTCACCAGGGTGTAAGCCAACCCAGTTGTCGTCATAGCTATCATCAACATACCAAACTACTAACCCTTCATTAAAGGCAAATTGTTTACCACTACGACGAATATGGCTAAGCCCTTCATCAACACCGTTATGTGTTCTCCACTCTAATAAATAATATTGGTCAGTGAATTTAATACCGTTCGATTTTTCAAATCCATTCAGTTGAACAACTGCTTCACCTTCAGCTCCATCAAACAATACTTCGTCTCCATCGACGACCACTTGTAGATCATCTACGTATAAGCCAGCCTCTGCTACAGCAGGATCCGTTTCATAATTAATGGCCACTTGAACTTCTTTCCCAGCATATGCACTTAAATCAAAGCTAGCATCAATCCATCCATTAGAAGAACCAGTAATACCATATCCTGGGTTTTGTCCGTTAGGATTTTCCGTTGTTGTAATATTCCCCGGGATTGATACCCAATCTGCATCTCCATCCTTCACTTTTACTGATCCATAATCCCAATCTTTTTCAATCTGATACCATGCTTTAAAATTTAATGCACCACTAGTAGCATTAGTTAAATCAACGGTTGTAATTATATCATTATTTAAGTAATCACCGCTTTGGCTATGGTATTCATATGAACCAGTTGCCGGTGTGTTAATGACCGTTTCCTTTTGAGGAAGATTCACTTTTAGTGCATCAAGATTGGTTCCTTTTGACGCTCCCTCGTCAAGAATAGCCTCTACTCCTTTACGATCTATTTCGTCAATATCTATCTCTTCATATTTAAGCCAGTTCCCACCTTGTGCTGCTTGTAAATATTCTCTCGCATATGGACTGAAGCCAGGAGGCTCTGTACCTGGAATCTCACCTGCCCAGCTACCGCTTGACATAACAGACCAGAAGGAAACAGGTTCTCCTTCGCCTGTATAATCTGTGTCATATTCATCAGGCAATCCTAAATCATGAGCATATTCATGAATAAAGACTCCCGCAGCCCCGTCAGCTGGTACCATCGTATAATCTAAGGCAGCCATCGAACCACCCCAGTATGGAATATCTGTTTGTGTACCATCAATTGGGTAAACATCATATAATTGTGAACGATGTGACCAAATTGCGTCTGTTCCTAATTGACCACCACCTGCTTCTTGTCCTACAGAAGAGTGAAGAACCATTAAATGATCGATCAACCCATCTGGCTCACGGTAGTTTCCATCACCATCAAGGTCATATCGGTCCTCTTGGTCAAATTCAGATAAATCAACATTTGGGTCCGCTGCAGCAGCATCCAAACCTTCCTTAATTAGGGAACGAGCATCAACATCATTGCTAGTTGCCGTTTCTGCTCCATAATATGCTGCCGGATTTTCCGCTTCATACCAGCCAGCTATTTCACCACTTACAGTATAAGAGCCACCAGATTGTTGCTCATAGTATTGTTTCATGGATATTAAGTTCTCACCATTTGGCCCTTCATATCCGTTTTCACCAAAGGCCATATCTTCGTAATGTTCCTTTACATAATCTTCGTAATACATATCCGTATCTTCAGGATTTATGTCATTTGCTTTAAAGTCAGGAAATTCCATTAATAGAATAAGTAGTTTGTCTTCACGTACATCACCATCATAAGACTCTTCTACTAGGTTTTCTGGATGTCGCTTTTTCCATTTACTAAGCTTGTCTTTTAACCAATCCTTGAAGGGCTTTTTATGTAGCTCCTCTTTAATTTTCTTACTAAGCTTATCATCTTTCTCATCTAATTCAGCGTCAAGCTTCATTTGTTTCTCAGCTTTATCTGAAGCTTTCTTCAAATAATCCTTTACAGCTTCTTCTGCTTCTACAACCGTTGCATCCTTGGATATTTTTCCACTTTCCTTAAGCATTTCAATTAACCGATCTTCATTCGCAATTCCTAAATCTATTGGACTTCCAACAGAATAGTAGGATTCAACTGTTGTTGCCTTCGCTGTTTCAACTTTTGTAGAGGTCATATTCATAGCATTCGTAGATGCAGGAGCGACAAATGCTCCCAAGGACAAAACAGCAGCCGTAGCTACACTTACAAATTGTCTACGCTTCATTTAATTTCCCCCTTAATATAAACTAATAAACTACTAAATTAGTATAGTAAAAATTGTTAGAAAAGTCATTATTTTCAGTTATTTTTGATTAGATTTTCCTAATTTTGCTAAATTTTTCTACATTTCATATGACTTTTTTACTATTTTTTACAATAAAACCATTATTTTTCTTGTACATCTATCATTCTTATACATACCTTTCGCAGGCTTTATATTGCTATTATTCTTTGACTATCACTTTTTATTTAATGAAAAATGTAAGAAGCTGATTTTTATCATAATATTTCTTCAAACCCGTCTGTCTCTTGAAACGCTTACTTTATATGTATGGCTTTCAAATGAAAAATCTTCAAATTCCCTTTAAGGTTCTAGACAATTTTTGTTACACTATTTTTATTACTATACAAAGGAGACATACAATGATCTATCCTTACCATGATTCATATCCTACTATCTCCTCCTCTTCCTTTATTGCTGATTATGTGACCATATCAGGGGATGTAACCATTGGAGAAGAATCTAGCATTTGGTTTAATACCGTTATTCGCGGGGATGTCGCCCCAACAATTATTGGGCAAAAAGTAAATGTACAAGATAATTGCGTCCTTCATCAAAGTCCCAATAACCCTCTTATTTTAGAAGATGAAGTTACAGTAGGACATTCTGTCATTCTTCACAGTTGTAAAATTAGAAAGAAAGCACTCATCGGCATGGGTTCAATTATATTAGATAATGCTGAAATAGGTGAAGGAGCATTCATTGGGGCAGGAAGCCTGGTTCCACAAGGTAAAGTAATCCCACCAAACACACTAGCATTTGGAAGACCTGCTAAAGTCATTCGTGAACTGACAAATGATGATATTGAAGACATGAAAAGAATTTCACGTGAATACGCAGAAAAAGCTCAATACTATAAAAAGCTACAAAAATAAAAAAGAGCGAAAAAAAATAAACTGCCCCCCAATTGTTAGACACATACTCTAATAATTGGAGGTGCAGTTCAAAATCGCTTTTTTTATTAATTTAACGCTTGGTCCTTTAATGTACTTGCTTTATCTGTACGCTCCCAAGGTAAATCAAGGTCATTTCGGCCAAAGTGACCATATGCTGCCGTTTGTTTATATATAGGACGACGTAAATCAAGCATTTTAATAATGCCTGCTGGTCGTAAATCAAAATTATGACGGACAACTTCAATTAATTTATCTTCATTCACTTTACCTGTGCCAAATGTATCGATTGAAATAGAAACTGGCTGTGCAACACCAATCGCATAAGCAAGCTGCACTTCGCATTTATCTGCTAAACCAGCTGCCACTATATTTTTGGCAACGTAACGGGCAGCATAAGCAGCTGAACGGTCTACTTTTGTGGCATCCTTACCTGAAAATGCACCGCCGCCGTGACGTGCATACCCACCATAAGTATCTACAATAATTTTTCTTCCAGTTAATCCTGCATCTCCTTGAGGACCACCGATAACGAAACGTCCAGTTGGGTTAATAAAATACTTTGTTTCATCATCAATTAGCTCTTTTGGAACAATCGGATTAATAACATACTCTTTTAGATTACGTTGAATTTGCTCCAAACTTACTTCTGGGTGATGTTGAGTAGAAATAACAATCGTATCAATACGAACAGGTTGATTGTTCTCATCATACTCTACCGTTACTTGTGTTTTTCCATCTGGACGTAGGTATGGTAAAATCTCTTCCTTACGAACCTCTGTTAATCGACGGGCTAATTTATGAGCTAAAGAAACTGGTAAAGGCATAAGTTCATTTGTTTCATTACATGCAAAACCAAACATTAAACCTTGGTCACCTGCACCAATTGCCTCAATTTCTTCATCTGTCATTTGTCCTTCACGTGCTTCTAATGCTTTGTCGACACCCATCGCAATATCAGCAGACTGCTCATCAATTGATGTTAAAACAGCACATGTTTCTGCATCGAATCCATATTTAGCACGTGTATAACCAATCCCTTTCACGGTTTCACGAACAATTTTAGGAATATCAACGTAAGTATTTGTTGTAATTTCACCTGATACTAGTACAAGTCCAGTCGTGACAGATGTCTCACACGCCACACGTGCATTTGGGTCCTTTGCTAAAATGGCGTCTAGAATAGAATCCGAAATTTGATCACAAATTTTATCTGGATGTCCTTCTGTTACAGATTCTGAAGTAAATAAATGGCGTTTCTCAGTCAATCTATATTCCTCCCTTAAAGTTAATTACAGTACTTAAAACGAAATCACTCTTTTGTTCTCTCGTCCTCAGACTGCAAAATTAATCTTCACGGTACTCATTCCCCTAATAGTATGAAATAAAGGTTAGGTTTTTAGTCGCAGACCTCAATAAAATAGCTCTGCTGAAGGGCTCAAATGAATCGTTTACATTCATAAGAAAAAACCTTTCCAAATTTAAAAATGAGGAAAGGTTTTGAATTCTACATCGAGCCTTTCACTCTTATCGATCAAGGGTTACCTTGCAGGTTAGCACCTTTCTCAGTAAGGACGTAGAAATACATTCCTTGAGTAGGTTGCTGGGTTTCATTGGGCCCGTCCCTCCACCAGCTCGGAATAAGAGTATCCGTTCAAATTTCAATAATATCTAATCCATATCATAGTGTCAACTACTTTATCATTATTTTATGTCTTTTCATCGTTAACGGACTATAATAAAAAATTATCTTTACACAAAATGAAGGATAGACTGAAGAAATCTCGGAAGACTCACCACTTTCACTCATGATAAATGGCTGCCATATACTCTTTTCTACGATTCATTTATACATCATATTTATCCAATTTACCTTTAACGCAAACTTCCCTTCTACATAATTTATATAGTAATTCATCTATTTTATTGACAATTCCATGACAAATTGGAAAAGATTAAGAAAATAAAGTCAATAGTATAGACTAATAAGTTGAATGTGTTATACTAATTAAAGAGGAACAAAGGGGTATTAAAATAAAGACAAAGGAAGGGTTAAATATGAATTCAGTGAGCATGTCTAGTGAATTAACAGAATTATTATTAGGTGAAAATATACAAACACAACTATCTGTACCAACTCTAGTTGAAAAAGTACTTCACCGCAATGAAGGGGTACTAACAGCTTCAGGCGCTGTACGTGCAGAAACAGGGAAGTACACTGGACGCTCTCCGAAAGATAAATACATCGTTGAAGAAGGTTCGTCAAGTAACAAAATTGATTGGGGTTCAGTTAACCAGCCGATTTCCCCAGAAAAATTTGATCAATTATATCATAAAGTCATCAAGCACCTCGAAGAAAGAAATGAAGTGTTTGTATTCAAAGGTTTCGCAGGCGCAGACCATAAACATAGAATGCCCATTCAAGTAATTAACGAATATGCATGGCATAATTTATTTGCTCAACAACTTTTCATTCGTCCTAATGAGGAAGAGCTAAAGCAGCATCAAGCAGAGTTCACCGTCATTTCTGCTCCGAATTTTAAAGCAAACCCAGACGTTGATGGTACAAATTCTGAAACCTTTATCATTATTTCCTTTGAAAAGCGAACTGTATTAATTGGAGGCACAGAATATGCTGGAGAAATGAAAAAATCTATTTTTTCTGTCATGAATTATCTGCTTCCAGAGCAAGATATCCTTTCAATGCACTGCTCAGCCAATGTCGGTTTTGAAGGGGATGTCGCCTTGTTCTTCGGATTATCTGGAACTGGAAAAACGACCCTTTCTGCTGATCCAAATCGTCGCTTAATAGGGGATGATGAGCATGGATGGTCTCCAAATGGCGTTTTTAATATAGAAGGGGGCTGTTATGCAAAATGTATCGGACTTTCCCGCGATAAAGAACCACAAATCTTTGATGCAATTCGCTTTGGCTCCGTATTAGAAAATGTCGTACTAGATGAAACTACTCGAGAGCCTGATTACGATAATAATTCCTTAACAGAGAATACACGTGCTGCGTACTCGATCGACGCTGTCGATAATATCGTTGTTCCTAGTATTGCGGGCCATCCAAATACAATCATCTTTCTAACAGCAGATGCTTTTGGGGTATTACCTCCTATTAGTAAACTAACAAAAGAGCAAGCCATGTATCATTTCCTTAGTGGTTATACATCTAAACTGGCAGGCACAGAACGAGGTATTACATCACCTCAAGCTACTTTCTCAACTTGCTTTGGTTCACCGTTCTTACCACTCCCAGCTCAAAGATATGCTGAAATGCTTGGGAAGAAAATTGATGAGCACAATGCAAATGTTTATTTAGTTAATACCGGTTGGACTGGTGGAGAATACGGGGTTGGAAACCGTATGAAATTAAACTTTACAAGAGCGATGGTTCAAGCAGCTCTTGAAGGTGAATTAGATAATGTTGAAACTGTTAAAGGAGAAATTTTCGGTCTGTCTATTCCATTGCATGTTCCAGGTGTACCTGATGAAGTTTTACAACCTGCTAAAACTTGGTCTGACCCTGATGCTTACGAGAAAAAAGCAAAGGACTTAGCAAATAAATTCCGACAGAACTTTAAAAAGTTCTCCAATATTTCAATGGATATTGAAAAGCTTGGAGGACCAATCGCTTAGGTTATCTGTTCAAAAAACCTTACTATATTAAGTAATCGTAAAAACACCTGATTATTTTGCAGGTGTTTTTCGTATTTCTCATGTACTTTCTTAGAACGTGAAGTGGAGACTCCATTTCTATAATATGGAAGATTGATAGAAAGTGAAATACTTCAATGGTAAAATGGGGTTATACGTTTTGATTTAGGAGGAAAACAGTATGTTTTGTGAATCTGAAAACTTATATTTAAGAAGTGTTCAATTATCAGACAGCTCTACCATTACCGAATGGAAAAACGACCATTACATGAAAGAAATGTCCATTGGATTACATACAACGGTCACGCTTGAAACTCAACAGTTAGACATTAAAAAAAGTTTAGAGGGTCATCACCCTTATTACATAATCTGTAAAAAAGAATCAAATAAGCCCATTGGATATATAAGATTTAATTGGATGGACCATACAGAAAGAGTTGGCTGGCTACGCTTCGGTTTAGGAGAAGATAGAGGAAAGGGTTATGCAAGACAAGCCTTACAAGCTTGTTTCCGCACAATGTTTGAAACAAACGCTCATCGAATAGATGCAGAGGTTTTTGAATTTAATGTAGTTAGTTTTTCATTACTCAAGTCACTTGGATTTAAACACGAAGGTACGAGGAGAAAAGCTTATTACACTAATGGACAAGATTATGATGTATTGACGTTAGGCTTATTAAAAAATGATTTTACCAACCGTACTGAACGATTATAATAACTAGCCAATTCAATCATTCGAGCATCGAACATGCTATACCCCATTGAATTGGCTAGAGTTATGTATAAAAGCAGCTCTCGGAATGTAAAATCGATACGACTATCCAACAACTAATTAGAAGAATTTAGTGAAGTTAGCTCATAAACAATTTGTGTATGATTTTCTTCCCAAATGAGCTTTTGAATGACTGCCATTCCACTTAATTCGCCTGTTTTGACCTTTCTTACTTCGACTGGAATTGATAATGGGTAAACGCGATATCCTTCCTTTATTAATGAGAATAAATTCTTTTCTAGACGCTCTTCTTTTCCTTTGGTAACAATCATGGTATTAAGTTCTAAAGGCATCCCCATGGTAAATTCACCTCCTCATCTTTAAGTCTATTAACCCTATCATACCGTAACCTGCTTCTTCATCCAAGTACAGAAATCTGTTACAATTTGACGATTTACTTTTGGCGGAAAATAGTGCGTATATTCATCAAACAACCAAGTTTCAACTTGCTTGTTGGCTCTCTTGAGTGCCCCCTCCAATCTGTGTGCATGGTGAACTGTCACATTTTGATCATTTTGGCCATGTATAATTAAAACAGGGGACTGAATGTGATCAATATCATATATTGGTGTTCGAAATCGATAAAGCTCTGGAACTTTTGTTGGACTACCTCCAATGACTCTCTTCATCATTCTACGAAGGTCCTTTCTTTCTGAATACGTTAAGACCATATCAGATACACCGCCCCACGTGACAATAGAAGCGACTTCCGGACATTCAATCCCAGTAAATAATGCCATAACACCTCCTCTAGAAAAACCAAAAACATGAATTTTTTCAGGGTCGACGTTGGGATCTTGTTTCAATAATTGAAAGCCTGACACTGCATCTGCGCGATCCTCTCCAGCAAAATCTTCATTACCTTCCCCTCCTTGATTTCCACGATAGAAAGGAGCAAATACTACAAAACCATGTGACGCCATTTGCGTGATTCTCGCAGGACGAACTTTCCCTACATTTTTTATTCCTCCACGCAAATATAAAAAACCATCTAAAACTCCCGTTATTTTCGGCTTAGCTAATAGCCCCTTCACTTTTAGCCCCTCAGATAGATACGTGACAAGCCACAGGTCCACATCTGGATGAGGTGATGGAAACGCTTGTTTATTTAGAATTTTTCCGTTCATCTTTTTTATCTCTCCCTCTCCGTTTCATAGGCATTCACACATTTTTTTATACCACATAGTATATGGTTGTAACATAGAAATTTACTCATGTAAGGAGGGAGACTTCCGTGAAAAGGCTCATAAAGCTGTTTTCATTGAGTTTCTTCATCGTAATCATATTGAGCGGTTGTAATGAAGGTTCCACTACACTAAAAAAAGTTAAAGTAGCTGAAGTAACAAGGTCAATCTTTTATGCTCCACAATACGTCGCCTTAGAAAAAGGATTCTTCGAAGAAGAAGGCTTAGCTATCGAACTTACAACTACTTGGGGTGGGGATAAAACAATGACTACCCTGTTATCTAATGGTGCAGACATTGCCCTGATTGGGTCTGAGACAACCATTTACGTATATTCTCAAGGAACCACTGATCCAGTTATTAATTTTGCTCAGCTCACCCAAACCGATGGTACATTTTTAGTTTCTAGAGAGAATGTGGAAGAATTTAATTGGGAGCAGGTAAAACAATCGACGTTTCTAGGGCAAAGAAAAGGCGGGATGCCCCAAATGGTCGGGGAATATGTCTTAAAACAGAATGGCATTGATCCTCATAAAGACTTGGATTTAATTCAAAATATTGATTTTGCTAATATAGCCAACGCCTTTGCCTCTGGAACAGGTGACTATGTACAGTTATTTGAACCAACAGCCTCCATTTTTGAAGCAGAAGGAAAAGGACATATTGTGGCCTCCTTTGGGGAGCATTCGGGTTCTGTACCTTATACAACATTTATGGCGAAAGAAAGCTTTATGGGGGAACAAGAGGATACGATTGAAAAATTTACTGCTGCTTTATTCAAAGCGCAGGTTTGGGTAGAGGAGCATTCGGCTAAACAAATCGCAGACGTCATTCATCCTTACTTTGAAGATACAGACTTGTCCCTGATTGAAACGGTCGTTGAACGCTATAAAAGCCAAGGCTCTTATGCGACAACCCCTCTATTAGATGAGAATGAATGGGATAATCTTCAAAATATAATGGATGAAGCAGGGGAATTACCACAGACTGTTGATCATGAAACGCTCGTTAATACGTCCATAGCAAATACCGTAATGAATAAAGGAAACTAATATGAGAATGTATTTCGTCCATCTACAACATCACAAATTGACTCCTAGACAAAAAAGAGGCGGCATAAATGAATATTCTTCAAGTTGATTCTATTTCACATTTGTATTTCACTGAACAATCTGTTGTGAAAGCGTTAGAAAATGTTTCTTTAACGGTGAAAAACGGCGAATTTATATCATTTCTAGGACCGAGTGGTTGTGGCAAAACAACGTTACTTTCCATTATTGCTGGTTTACTACAGCCAACAAAGGGAAACATTTGGCATAATGAAGACGGTAGTAACCATTCAGTAGGCTACATGTTACAGCATGATTATCTCTTTCCTTGGAAAACCATAGAGGAAAACATATTATTAGGGTTAAAAATAAATAAAAAAAATAATACAGAAAATAGAAACTATGCTTTATCCTTATTAGAGGAAATGGGACTAAAAGGAACTCGTCAGCAATTTCCCCGTCAATTATCAGGAGGTATGAGGCAGAGAGCAGCGTTAGTTAGAACTTTAGCCGTGTCTCCTCAGTTACTTTTATTAGATGAGCCTTTCTCTTCATTGGATTATCAAACGAAGTTGAAACTTGAAAACCTTATCGTACTCACATTAAAACAACTTAATAAAAGTGCTATTCTCGTCACCCATGACATTGGTGAGGCGATTGCCATGAGCAATCGAATTTTATTATTTTCCCCCCGTCCGGGAAGATTGTTTAAAGAATGGACAGTGCCTTCCTCACTTCAAACTCTCACTCCACTGGAAACTCGAAATGAGAAGGAGTACAGAGAACTCTTCCAAATAATTTGGAAGGAGATGGAACAATTTGAAAGAAAATAATGAACTGAAGCATTTGCACACTCAATATATTCGTACTAAAAAGAAAGAAAAGCGTCACATTTTATACGTTCAACTATTTATCTTTCTAATGTTTTTTTTCATTTGGCAAATCTCTAGTATGTATGCATGGATTGATCCATTAATTTTTAGCTCACCCTCAAAGATTTTTACACTCTTATTAAGTAAAGCACAAGATGGTTCGCTTTTTCTTCACGCTAGTGTAACATTAACCGAAACCATTGCAGGCTTTATCCTTGGGACCTTCGCTGGAACATTGTTAGCCGCTGTTCTTTGGTGGTCGCCCTTTTTATCAAAAGTTCTAGACCCTTATTTAGTCATCTTGAACGCTATGCCAAAGGTTGCCCTAGGTCCAATTCTAATTGTTGCCTTAGGACCCGGGTTTTCGTCTATTATTGCAATGGGTATGATTATCTCGGTTATTATCACGACTATTGTCGTTTACACTGCCTTCAAAGAAGTTGATGAAAACTATATGAAAGTGCTACATTCCTTTCATGCTTCTAAACTTCAAATATTTAAAGAATGTATACTCCCCGCTTCTTTTCCAAGTATTATTTCTACTTTAAAAGTGAATGTTGGTTTATCGTGGGTAGGAGTGATTGTTGGAGAATTTCTCGTTTCCCAGAAAGGTCTTGGCTATCTAATTATTTATGGATTTCAAGTATTTAATTTTACATTAGTACTTTTAGCACTACTTTTAATTGCTTTCTTTGCTACTATTATGTACCAATTAGTTGAACTATTGGAAAAAAAATTAATTCAGGACTCATAAGCTGCTTTTCAGCAGTTTTTTTTGTTTAATAATTTCTATTGCAATTGGTAAAATTTCATCTTTCATTATAAAGCTGTACTCAGGCTCTTGAACCATATCAAGAATATTTTCCGCCACTTTTACAGGTCCATTTGTTTCGAAATAACATTCTTTTTCGTGAAGAGTTTGAATATCTGCGTAATATACTCGTTTAACAAAAGGATGATGTTGATCATGCACCATGTACTCTCCAATTTCGGTAAGCTCACCAACGATTCCACCTGTTTCTTCGTACACCTCTCGTTTAGCTGCCTCTGCTAACGTTTCAAAATCTTCTACTTTACCGCCCGGGAATTCTAAGCCTCGTTTTTTATGTGATGTTAGTAGCCATTGTTCTTTGTATGTAGTAATCACAAACACATGCTTCGCCTTCATTTGAAAAGAGTTAACAGAAGATGAAAACTCGACAAATTGTTTTTGTTGGTCAATAAACTGCTGCATATCATCCCTCCTATGTATATTATAACGACTTTTCATTTTATTTTCCCCACAAAGCATAAATTTATAGTAAAATATACATTGCTTATTACATGATCTTGAATCTCTCTCAAGGGTCAGGTTAATGATGAAATTATTATTTAGGAGTGAAATTAATGGGAAAAATTTCTAAAATACAACTATCAGTATTTATATCAATTATATTCTTGTTAGGAGCCTGTTCATCTACAGCTTCACCTAAAGGCGATGTAAAAAAAGAGAGTGACTTAACTTTAGAGGAAGTATTCGAAAAATCACAGGAGGCAGGAAATTCATTAACAAGTGTTCACGTTGAAACAAGCATGAAGCAAACCTTTTCTGACAACGAATTAACAGGAAGCATGGAGATGGAAACATCCTCATCTTCAGATATGATTCTAGATCCACTGACAATGCACCAAACAACGTCTGTAAACATCACTGGTGAAGAAGATACATCTGAGATGTTTGAACTTATGGAGACAGAACTTTATTATTCAAATCAAGGGATGTTTATGAAAGATCCACTTCAAAACGAATGGTCCGAAATCCCAGCCGATTTCATTGGAGAACTTGAGGACGTATTAGCGACAGAATCGTTACCACAAAACCAATTGGAGCAATATGCCTCTCGCATCAATGATTTTACGTTTGAACAAGATGAGGAGTCCTATATTTTATCATTACAATTAAAAGACGAGAAGGCAAATGAAGTATTGGAAGAGGGATTATCGGTTTTACCTGATGAATTGCAAAATTCAATGGGCGATGAAAGGGATAGCATTTCTTTAAATGAAATAAAGATAAATGTACTAATTGATAAGGAAACATTCAACACTACAACATTGGATATGGAAATGGATATGACGATGTCTGTTGAAGGTGAAGAACTTCAAGTAAAACAACAAGTAAATAGCACATTTTCTAAATTTAATGAGCTTGAAGAAATTATCATTCCTGAAGATGTGTTAAATTCTGCAACTACCGTTGAATAAGACCTCTTATTAAAAAGCAAATTTTAATTCAACTGACAGATAAACAAAGAGACGATGAATGAATCATCGTCTCTTTGTTTAAGGTAGAATTCCTATTTTCTCTATATGGTTTTTAGCTTCCTCGTCCCCTAATCGATAAATACATTCATAAATTTTTTGAAGATTCTTATCATAGGTATCATTTTCACGATCAAAATGATATTGAAGATAAGGTACATGAGCTCGGTAGAACCCTTGCCAATCGGCAGAATAGTTTGCATCAAATAAACCACGTAAATACGTTATTTCTTCTTCATTAGCTGCAATTTGGAAGTCCCATGGAGAATCTGTGGATGAACGAGAAATTTCACCTGTACTAATAGAAATATAATACGTCTCTTTGTTTTCATCATGCATTTTCATCACCTCGTATATCCTTCTTTTCCCCTTTGGACTGAATCTTTATTCTTGATCTTTAAATAATTTTAACGCTTTTCGTATAACATTGGGGATTGGGATCCCGGCTCGTCCAGCATTTTCAACTACAGAAATTAATTCATTACAAATATAAAATAAGATTGTCGCGTTACGTATAAAATAAGATGTACCTAATATAGTGTCCAATATATGAGCGACTGCAACAAGAACAAAGATTAATACTTTTTTCATAATACCTCGGTAACCTAACGAACTAGAAAGTTCTTTTTTTATTATTGCCACTGCTATACCTGCCATATAATCTAGAAACACTGCGATAATTAATACCATCAACAACATGTTCCACGTACCAAATAATAAGAAAACGCCACTACCAAGGATGGAGAAAATAGGTATAACCTCTTTAGTCATACCCTCACAACCTTCTTTTTCACTATTTGAATTCCTTTCCCTATACCTCTTTTCTACGACTTTTCAATCTAGTCTCTCGTGTATACTTAAGAGAAAAAGGGGACCTATAATACTTTATGTTACTAGTCCCTTAGTTGTTCATTCTTTTTTAACGACAAGGTCATACTATAAAAAGAAAGGGGTGATAAATTTGAAATTGGTCGATGAATTATACGAGCTATATCGTGGGAGAATTAGAGGAACAGAGGAAGATCTTGATATGATTACGCTGACTGTGCTAGAGCATTTATCAAGGAAAGAGCTCATCAATATGATTAATGATATGGAGAATCATGAACTCGAATATTTTATCCGTTTATACATATTTGAGTCTTTAAAACAAAAGATTATGAAAGATGAAGAAAATGATCTATCTACTCCACCTTTCAAACATTTACACTGACCTCTCCCTCTTCATCTTATCGTTATGTAACATAATAAAAACAAGGCGTAAAGGAACGCCTTGTTTTTATGTTTATTATAAGAGGTCAATTTTCATTCAATTTCGGGTTGAAGAATGAAAATACACAATAAAATCCTATCAAAAAAATATGAAAACATAAATAGGCCATTAGTTACCTTCCAAATAAAGGTCTTTTTTCCTAAATTATCTCCCTTTACTCAATTCAGTATTTTCGGTTCATCTCCTTTCTATCAGGTCCCTATCTCTAAATATTAATTCTTTATTTCCCCATAAAAAAACATGATACAATAAAATAAGTATCAATTACGATTGAAAAGTAATCGAGGAGGAGAATATGGGATACACACTTTTAATCATTATATCCGTGATTATTATCTTTTTAGTCATTGGCGTTAGTGTGCTAACGACAAGTAAAGCCTATACTTACAAACATACAGTGGATCCACTCCCTGGAAATAACGGTACGAATGATGACCAGGTAGAGAATCATGAAGAAAAATAAGAAAACCCTATATCGAGGCTTACATAGAGACAAAGCCATTTCCAATAAGGGAAAGTGTTTCTTCTTCTTGACACACATCCTATATTGATTAGCTAGCTATCAAAAAAAGGCTGTCGACTTTGTCGACAGCCTCTCCTTACGATTAATTAAGCAAATACTTGCTTCAATTCTTCTTTGCTATGAGACAACCAAAATTTCATTAATTTTTTTGCTCCTTCTAAATCATGGAGCTTAGCTTGCCCACATTGTTTCTCATTAGCAGCAGGGATATCCTCAATTTGAACCGCTTCTTTTAAAGTACTTTCAAGAAGATCAATGATTTCTTCTACCTTTGGTTCACCACTCACGACTAAATAATAACCTGTTTGGCACCCCATAGGAGATATATCAATAATATCAAAATGATCGTATTGATCAGCATATTTACGAATAGTAAATGCAAGTAAATGTTCTAGCGTATGAATAGCATCTGGTTTCATCGCTTGCTTATTTGGCTGACAAAAGCGAATATCATATTTATTTACAACACCATCTGTTCCAACTTGATGTACTCCACAATGTCTAACATAGGGAGCCTTTACAGCATTATGATCTAATTCAAAGCTTTCTACTGAAGGCATACATCTTTCACTCCTCGTATCTAATCTAATTTAACTATACCTCTATTGTACATTAAATTCCGAGTAAATTCATCAATTTAATCTTAATTGAAAGAAGGTACTGTTTTCCACTTTTAATGTATTCATGGTATAGTTGTAGATATGACTAAAGGAGTAATAACTATGAAAAAAATAATGATTTTTCTTATAAAAATATATCAAAAATTTATTTCTCCAATAAAACCTCCCACTTGCCGTTATTATCCTACCTGTTCCCATTATGGAGTAGAGTCTATTAGCCGGTTTGGTGCACTAAAGGGTGGATGGCTTACACTAAAAAGAATCTTACGTTGTCACCCTTTTCATCCAGGTGGCATTGATCCAGTTCCTGAAAAGTACCCTACTTCAAAAAAACATATATAAGTGAGCATACTATCGTATACTCCCTCTTCTATATAATTCTTCTTTCCTTATTCTCAAATGACCTTTTATTCATAAACACTACTTTTTTAAAGTAGTGTTTTTTTATAATTTCTGTATACAAAAAAGGGAAATACAGACAATAACTAGGAATGATTTGGAAAAGGAGTAATTAAGATGGATGACTTAGTTTTAGCACGGGCCTTATTTGGAACAACGATGGGCTTTCACATTATTTTTGCTACTCTTGGAGTCGGAATACCTTTAATGGTTTTAATCGTGGAATTACTGTATCAAAAAACAAAAGATAGAGATTATGCCTTAATGGGGAAACGTTGGACAAAGGCATTTGCTGTATTACTTGGTGTGGGAATACCTACTGGAACGATTGCCGGTGTTCAGCTTTCTCTCCTATGGCCTGGCTTTATGGAAGTCATCGGTCGCGTTATGGCTCTCCCATTTCAAATTGAGATTTATGCTTTTTTCGTAGAAGCCTTATTTATGTCCATTTATGTATACGCAGCTGACAGAATACGTCCATGGATGCGAATCGTTAGTGTAAGCCTTGTCGCACTAGGAGCGATGGCATCAGCTATCCTAATTACGAATGTCCATGCCTTTGAGGGTACACCTGCTGGCTTTCGGATGGAAGCTGGGAAAATTGTCGATGTTGACCCTTGGACGGCCTTTTTTAACCCAAGCTTTTTTGTCACAGCAGGGCATGTTGTATTATCAGCGTATATGACGGGTGCCTTTGTCATTGCCTCTGTTGCTGCCTATAAATTACTGAAAGAACCTTTTGGAACAAAAGTGTATCAATTTCATAAAAAAGCATTAATGGTGTGTCTTATCGTTGGTGGGATGTTTTCCTTACTAACCTCAATCAATGGTCATGAATCTGCTCAATTATTGCATGAATATCAACCTGAGAAGTTAGCTGCTGCTGAAGGACTTTTTGAAACAACAACTTATGCCCCTTTAGCAATTGGTGGTTTTACAGACCGTGAGACGGAAGAAGTAAAATGGGGAATTGAAATTCCGTGGGCTCTTAGTTTTCTAGCAGGAAATAGTTTTGAAACTGAGGTCATAGGATTAAATGATTTTCCTGAAGAATATTGGCCTCCTCTTTTCGTTCATACCCTCTTTAACGCAATGGTTGGCATCGGATCATTTCTTATTTTATTATCACTCATTGCCTTCATATGGAACAAGCTACTTAAAAAAGATCGCTTTCCAAAATGGCTTATGTGGCTATTTGTAACAGGAGGCCCCCTCTCCCTACTAGGTATAGAATTTGGATGGATCTTTGCTTGTACAGGACGTCAACCTTGGACTATTTATCGAATGTTAAGTACAGAAGATTCTGTTACCACAACTGGTAATATCGGAATCCTATTCATCATGTTCATTGGTGTTTACATTATTTTAGGTATCTCTGTTGTACTTGTTTTACTATATTATTTCCGCCGGCATACTGTTAGAGATGATTTAGCAAAAGAAGAAAAGGCAAATATCGACCTACAAACCTAAAGGAGAGTTCAACATGTCTGACGCATTAATTGCTATTACAGTGCTTTGGGGGTTTATATTTATTTATTCTGTTATGGCAACAATGGATTTTGGTGCTGGTTTTTGGTCTATGATTTATATTAACCGTAAACAGACAAATGCCACCAATATTGCCAATCGATATTTATCACCCACATGGGAAGTTACAAATACATTTATCGTTGCCATTGTAGTCGCCATTTACAGCTTCTTTCCTGGTGCAGCCTACACCTTCGGAACGGTATTGTTAGTACCTGGTTCATTAATTTTATTATTATTGGCAATTCGAAGTGCTTTTATGGTATTTTCTCATATTGCGGATGACTATAGAATTGCGCTTACCTATATATCTGGAATTTCAGGCATTTTGATACCAGGTCTACTTATTAGTGTTTTACCTGTTTCCCATGGGGGATTTGTAAACTTTGAACAGGGTCAAACATTAGATTTAATTGCCCTGTTTACAAGCCCTCACGAATATGCCTTCGTTGGATTTGCCATTTCTTCTACCCTTTTTCTATCATCTTTACTATTGGCAGACTATTCAAAAGCTAGTGAGGAAATGGAGGCATACTATGTTTATCGAAGAGATGCGTTAATTACGGGACCCCTCTCTTTATTAATGGCCTTTCTCATTATGATAACGCTTAAAACGGAAGCAGTTTGGTTATATGACAAAATGGTGGATCAGTTACCATTACTATTCGTCTCTTTACTTTTCTTTTTAGTTGCAGGAATAGCTCTCTTATTAAGAGATAGAAGAGGAACAATTGGCATGCCAAGATTAGCCGTTATCTCCATTACAATCCAATATATGTTAGCTAGCTATGTATATGGGAAAGCACACCTACCGTATATTCTATACCCTGAGGTGACAATAACTTCAGGCTTTACTGATCCAGCATCCTTTAAAGCCGTCTTTGCCACTTATATAGTCGGATTCTTAATTTTATTTCCTGGTTTTATTTATTTTTGGAGCTTATTTATGAATGATAAACGCTACCTTCGTCAAAAAGAAAAAACGAGTAAATAATCTTAGCAGGGCTATGTTGCACTTGTCATATATGAATTTCAATCCTTTGCTATAGGCATTCTTGTTTCAATTTAATGGAACGGGAAAGATTATCATTCGCGGTATTTTACAAAATGAGATTGAAAATCTATTCATTTCAATCTCATTTTACTGTACGTCATTTTAATAGAGAGATTTCTTCTTCATTTATCGTAACTTCTGACAATCGTTTTGTATTCATCACAACTCCAATTCCAGGCTCACATGACAGAGAAACACTTCCATTTTTCACCACTATTTCTGGAAGAATAATATCTTCGTCCCAATATCGAGATGAGGAAGATATATCACCTGGAATGGTAAAGCCAGGCAGGGAGGACAAGGCAAGATTATGAGCACGTGAAATACCAAATTCAAGCATTCCACCGCACCATACCTTCATCCCGTTTCCTACACAATAATCATGAATCGCAATCGATTCTTGCAATCCACCAACTCGACCAATCTTTACATTAATAATCGAACAGCTTCCTAATTCATGAGCATTTTTGACGTCTTTAAGTGAACCAATGCTTTCATCTAAGCAAATTGGCGTTTTTAGTTGTTGCTGTAACAGACGATGTTGGACAATATCATCAACATCTAGCGGCTGCTCAATCATCAGCAAATCAAGATCATCTAATCTTTTTAATGCCTGAACCTCCTCTAGATCATAGGATGAATTGGCATCCGCAATAAGCTCTAGCTTAGGAAAGTTCTCTCTTATCTTTTTTAAAATCTCGTAATCTTGAACGGGCGAAATTTTTACTTTTACTCGCTGATATCCCTCGTTCACAAATTCATTAATTTGTGCTAACGCCTGTTCAACAGAGGACGTTCCGACAACCACGCCTGCCGGGACCTTTTGATTGACTCCACCAATTACCTTCCATAATGGTTGATTCATTTGTTTAGCATACAAATCCCAAATACTCGTTTCAATTGCTGCTTTGGCCATTCTATTCCTTCTTACTGAAGAAAAAAGCGGTAAAACTTGCTTTGGATGCTGGATGACATGTTTTTGAAGGATCGGAATTAAATGTTCCTTTAGAATATGATAGCAAGTTGCTACCGTTTCTTCCGTATACCATGGGGTGGAAAAGGCAACACATTCACCATACCCTACTCTCCCCTCTTTATCTTTCACAGCTATAATAATTGCTTGCCTTTTAGAAATAACTCCTAGAGCGTTTTCGAATGGCTTTTTTAAGTTCATCTCAATTAAATTTAATTGAATTGAAGCAAGGTTCATACTTACCTCCGTGGCAATTTTTTTACTAGATCTCTTCTTACAATTTTATTCGAAGCATTACGAGGTAAACGATCTAAGATAAGAACATCGTGAGGTAGTTTATATTTTGCCAAATGCTGTTCACACCATTTTAATAGATCTTGCTTATTAACATCATACCTAACTGACACAAAGGCAAACGGTACTTCTCCCCATTTCTCATGGTCTATCCCAATCACTCCTGCGTCTTCGACTGCTGGATGAGAGTGGAGAATATTTTCTATTTCAGCAGGATATATGTTTTCTCCTCCAGAAATAATAAGATCTGCCCTGCGATCAATCACATACAAAAAACCCTCTTCGTCTAAATAGCCAATATCTCCCGTTAAGAACCAACCATCATGATATGCTTTTTTATTTGCCTCTTGTTGCTTAAAGTAGCCTGGACTTACATTAGGACCCTTTACCGCAATTTCTCCCTCACCATGTTCATTGGAATTGATGATCATTAATTGACAAGGAAATAATGGCTTACCAGATGATCCTAGCTTTGACAAGCTATATTCTGGGGGAAGAGTAACAATTTGAGAACACGTTTCTGTCATGCCATAGGTCTGGTATACAGGGATACCGTAAGTTTTACATTGCTCTAGTAAAGAAATGGGAGCTGGACCTCCTCCTAATAAAAAACAACGAAAAAGAGGTGAGTAAGAACGATTCTCCAATTGAGCAAGCAACCTAGAAGCCATCGTCGCTACGACAGAAATGATGGTCCCCTTTCCTACTTCTAAATCTTCATTTATCTTTTCCTCTTCAAACTCACGATAAATTTTCATTGCAATTCCATAAATCACACTTCTCATTACAATAGAATACCCACTAATATGATATAAAGGAACAGCACAAAGCCAACAATCTTTGTCACTTAATCCAAGATTCAGTACGGAACCTATTGCACTCCACCAGTGATTTTCATATGTTTGTAAAACGCCTTTAGGACGACCAGTAGTCCCCGAAGTATACATAATAGAACAAGTTTGAGTTAATTCAAATTCTGTTCTTGGGTTCAAAGAATTTTGTTCTGAGCCATTAAATAGCTCCTGCAACATAAGAATAGCCTCTACATCAGCTGAAGGGCAATATGTTAAAAAACTCTCTTCCGTACATATATAACGGATGTCGGCATTTTGTATTTGAAAGGACAACTCATTTACTGTTAAACGAGTATTCAGCAACACACACACACAACCAAGCTGTTGAAGACTATGAATGAGCACAACCATTTGTTCACTATTTGACATTAAGACACCGATATGATCGCCAGGTCGCACACCTTTATCTCGTAATTGTCCACCCACAGTTAATGACTCATTAAGAAGCTCTCTGAACGTATAATTTCTCTCTAGTCCTACCACCGCAGTCCTATCAGGAGTCTGACTAGCTCTTTGTACTAACCAATTTGGTACCTTCATTCATTCTTCTCCTTTAAAGAAAGGTTTGAAAAAAGCTTGATGGGTAAATCCATCAAGCTTAAAGTTTATTAAGGAAAACGAGGGAATTGACCAAAGTCCGGTTTACGCTTTTCCTTGAAAGCATCTCTACCTTCTTTTGCCTCTTCAGTTGTGTAATACAGCAACGTTGCGTCTCCACCCATTTGTTGAAGTCCCGCTAAACCATCCGTATCAGCATTCAAAGATGCTTTTAAGAATCGAAGTGCAGTAGGACTCTTCTCTAACATTTCTTCGCACCACTGGACTGTTTCAGCCTCCAGTTGTTCTAATGGAACGACTGTATTTACTAACCCCATATCTAATGCTTCTTCAGCATTATATTGGCGACATAGGTACCAAATTTCACGGGCTTTCTTATGTCCAACAATACGAGCTAAATATCCTGCACCATAGCCCGCGTCAAAGCTTCCTACTTTCGGACCTGTTTGACCAAAAATAGCGTTATCTGCTGCAATCGTTAAGTCACAAACAACGTGCAGAACATGTCCACCACCAATGGCATAACCTGACACCATTGCAATAACAGGTTTTGGTATAACACGAATTAATCGTTGAAGGTCGAGTACATTCAACCGAGGGATATGATCATCTCCAACATAGCCACCATGACCACGCACTTTTTGATCTCCACCAGAACAGAACGCATCGTCTCCAGCACCTGCTAAAACGATTACTCCAATATTCGAATCGTCACGAGCAAAAGCAAAAGCATCAATTAGCTCTGTAACCGTTTTCGGACGAAAGGCGTTTCTCACCTCAGGTCGATTAATGGTAATTTTAGCAATTCCATTTAATGTTTCATATAAAATATCTTCATACTGTCTTTCATTTACCCATTCAAAGGCCATTTAAGAACCCCCCTTATGTAATAAAAACTCCTTTACTATTGTACCAAATTTTTTCGATTGTTCCACATGAATTGCATGACCTGCATTTTCAACTTGAATGTATTGAACATTAGGCAGAATCTTTTCCATTTCCAATGCAATACAATTAAATTTTTCATCTAAACTTCCCGTTAGTAAAAGTACACCACATTGAACCTCATGAAGCTTTTCCCAATAAGAAGGCTGTTGACCAGTTCCCATACCTAATAAACTATTGATTAATCCTTTCTCACTATTCTTCAACCGTTGCTTTCGAATTCTTTCTTGCATATGTGTTGGCAACCTTTTTTGGGTTCGAAATAGGGGGATGTTTTCCCAGTAATCAACAAAAGCTGCTACCCCTTCCTGTTTAATTCTCCTTGCTAGAGCAGCATCCGCCTCTCGTCTCTTTTCCCTTTCTTTAACCAGCTTTAACCCTGGTGAAGCACTTTCGAGTATTAACGTTTTCACTAAAGAAGGATGGAGAATGGTAAAGCCAAGGGCTAACCTGCCACCCATGGAATAGCCAATAAGATGAGCTTTATCAATGTTTAGTTTCTTCAAAATGAGTACAATGTCACTCGCACTTTTTTCCATCGTATAATCATCAGGTTGGCTTAACGTAGTCGTTTGACCGTGTCCTAATAAATCAATCGTGATGCATTGAAAAGAGTTACTCAAGAATGGAATAATCTCACCCCACGTTGAATGATCACCGGTAAAGCCGTGTAGAAAAACGATAGGCTCCCCTTTACCTGTCATCTTAATAGTATATTCTGTATTATTGACAATAATCTTCATGATTCTTCTGTTTCCAACCAATTTCGTATTTCCTGGGAAACGGCGTCGAAGAAGGAACGGTGAATATCTACGCTCTCTTGTCTGTTCGTAACAACTTCAATAACTGCTAATCCTCGATGCTCCTGTGCATCATCTATACTTGTCAACCAATCCGCCCATGTACGTACACGCTCGAATTTCCCACCGTATTCTTCCACAATGCTTTGAAAATCAATATCAGTAGGTGTGCCAAATAATTCTTCAAAATGAGTGGGGTGTTTAGACTGAGGAAGGTAAGAGAAAATACCTCCTCCATTATTATTGATAACAATGATCGTTAAATTTAATTTGTACATTTTAGCAGCTAATAGTCCATTTAAGTCATGAAAAAAAGAAATATCCCCGATAAGGAGAAACGTATCTCTCTTTAGTGCGCTAATACCTAATGCTGTAGAAACCACTCCATCAATTCCATTAGCCCCTCGATTAGCCATCACGGTCATCTGATGATCAGACTGGTGAAAAAATGTATCCATATCTCGAATAGGCATACTATTCCCCACTAAAATGGTAGATGATGGTGGTAGAGAGGTTTTTAATGTAGAGAAAAGATTCACTTCATTTATTGTTGTATGGGAAAGTAGTTTATTTTCATTTTCTAGGACTAGCTTTACTTTTTCATTAGCTTTTTTCCAATTTATTAGCCATTTTGACGATGTTCGCTTCTGTAGGAAGTTCATTATATCAATACAAAAACTTGATTCATCCACATAAAGTGTATGAGTTCCACGACTAATCGGATCTCTCCATCCCCTTCCTGGATCAATAATCCAATGAGGAATCTCCTCATGCTGTTGGATATATTGTGTTAGGGTTTTAGATACAGGCATCGCCCCGAAGCGAATCAAGCAATCAGGCTTAAATTTTTGCTGAAAGTCTTGCACTTTTAAAAATGAATCATAGCACTCAATCACTTCATTATGTAAACCACTTCTCATATAAGAAAGCGGATCAGCTAAAATAGGGAATTGAAGTTTCTTAGCCAAGTTTAAAATGGCTTTAACGTGATCGCCATTTTCCATTGGTCCACAAATAATCAACCCTTTTTCTTTATCATCTAATTGGTGAGCAAGTTCCTCCAACGAATGTGATGATAATCTTTTTGTTCCTATTTCAAAATCTTGTACAGTAGACTGGAAATAAGAATGGGCCTTCACTAAATCTGGGATCAATGGCTCCCTAAACGGAACATTAAAATGAACAGGTCCCGCTGGCGATTCTAATGCCGTCATGACTCCCCTTTTCATGGACGATTGGACAAAACGTATAACGGAATCATCGTTTTCTGGTATAGGTAAATCCACGAACCATTTTACGTGATTTCCGTATAACTGAATTTGATCAATTGCTTGTGGAGCTCCAACTTCTCTCAATTCATGAGGACGGTCAGCAGTAATAACAATCAATGGGATTCTACTGTATTTTGCTTCAATAATTGCGGGATAATAATTAGCTGCTGCAGTACCAGAAGTACAAAGCAAGGCGACTGGCTTATTGGCTGCCTTCGCCATCCCTAAAGCAAAAAATGCTGCTGATCGTTCATCAATATTGATGTGCATATCAATATTGGGATGTTCTGCAAACATTAATGCCAAAGGTGTCGATCTAGAACCCGGGCTTATTACTACATTCTCTACTCCAGATTGATATAATTGTTGCACCATTCCAGCCGTAAATGCTGTTAACGTATCTGGATGATTTGTCATTGAACATTTCCTCCTACTGCACGTAACATGGGACGGAATTTTATACTCGTTTCCTCATATTCACTCTCTGGTGTAGAATCAGCTACTACACCACAGCCTGAATATAAATAGGCTTCATTTTTATATAAGAGACCCGATCGAATTGCTACTGTAAACTCACCATTACCTTGCGCATCTACCCACCCGATAGGAGCTGCATAAAATCCGCGATCCATTTCCTCAGCCTCTCGTATTACTTTCAATGCTTTACTGCGTGGTACACCACCAAGAGCTGGTGTGGGGTGGAAGGTTTTCAACAGTTGAAAAAGAGAGGTATTCTTTTCATCTTTTCCGATAACAGGTGTGTATAAGTGCTGAATATCTCTCATTTTTAACAATGAAGGATATGCCGGAACTTGAACGTTATGGCAATAAGCTTCCATCGATTGTTCAATCATTTCTACGACAAGCTGATGCTCATGGCGATTTTTTTCATCAAGGAGTAACTCTTCTCCAAGAGAATCATCCTCTTCTTTCGTTTTTCCCCGTCCAATGGATCCTGCTAAACATGTCGAATAAATCATTGCATCCTTTTTCTTTACTAACCGTTCTGGGCTAGCCCCTATAAAACAACTATTCATTACTTCTAAGCTAAACACAAAGCTCTCTTTTTGTTCTTTATATAATTGGTCTAAACAGAAGTCTGAAGAAACTTCCTCTTTAAAGACTAGGCGCATTTTACGTGCTAATACTACTTTTTCCATTTCTTTCTGTTGCAGACGAGTAACAACATCCGCTAAGGATTTCTTCCATTCGTTCGGACGGATTTCTTCAGATTTAGATAATAATGGAGCTACTATAGAAAAATTCGAATCATCGAGTAGTAATTTTACCTGTTCTTGAAGACGAACAATACTCCCCTCACTCTCATGACCTGTGCAGATCATATTGATGGTCAAGTACTTTTCGCCGTGATGTTCTGTTAATAAGAATGTTGGCAACTGAAAAACGGCTTGTGAAAACTGTGCCCATTCTTGTTCTTGTTCTTTTAGCGGATCAAACGTAAACCCACCAAAAATCAAGGGTCCTGTTCCTCTTACTTCATATGGATTAAAGGATACAGCTTCTTCCATAATCACATTCCATTGTTCCTCTATATCATAAAACCGTTCGTCTTTTTCGCCACTCATTAAACTACTTGCACTACCTAACCCGACTAAATAGATTGAACTATTTGGATCCTTAAAGAAGAACCTCTCTCCCTTAAATACTTTATTACCTGTATGGTAAAAGGAAAGGGGATCAGCATATTGTAGCTTTTGTACATAGCTGAGTAAAATTGGTCGGTTAAGTTGTTGTGCTTTCATTACTGCTTGTTCAAATAAAGAATGTATATTTGATTTTTGGACAGTCGTCAAGTAAATCCCCCCAAACAAACCGAATGCTGCGTCCTAAAACCTATTTAAAGATACACCTGTGACTATATGGTGTCAATGTACTACCTACCTTTTATCTATTATTATCCTTATTATATACTAAACCCATTTTTGTTTGAATGAAAACGGGTTCAGAGATGAAAAAGGGAAAATATCCTTCGAGAAATTGTGAAAAATCATTGACACTTTCTCCCCCTTTTCCTACACTTAAGTCTGTAAAGTAAGTGTATATTTACTATGCCCTTTTTACTTTTTAATTGACGTTAAAGGGAGAGACTATATATGGAATTAACGAACATTCAATCAGAACAAGGCTGGCGTATATGGTGGAAGTTAACAAGACCACATACATTAACTGCTGCATTTGTTCCAGTTGCATTAGGAACCGCATTATCTTTGAAATACTCATCGTTACATTGGGGATTATTTTTCTCAATGTTAATTGCAAGCCTCTTAATACAGGCAGCCACAAATATGTTTAACGAATATTATGATTATAAACGCGGGTTAGATCATGAAAATTCAGTTGGTATTGGCGGTGCCATTGTACGAAATGGAGTAAAACCAAAAACCGTTAAGTACCTTGGGTTCATATTGTTTGGTATTGCTTTATTATTTGGTTTGTATATTTGTTATCAAACCACTTGGTGGATTGCTGTCGTTGGATTAATTTGTATGGCAGCAGGATATTTTTATACCGGTGGTCCAATACCGATTGCTTATACTCCTTTCGGGGAAATTACTGCTGGATTTTTTATGGGTGTTGTCATTATCTTACTTTCATTTTATATACAAACAGGATTCATAAATGCATTAAGTTGGGCAATCTCCGTCCCGATTGCTATACTTGTAGGAGCTATTTTATTAGCCAATAACATTCGTGACTTAGACGGCGACAAAGAGAATGGTCGAAAGACGATCGCCATCTTATTAGGAAGAGAAAGAGCTATTTTTCTTTTAGCATGTATGTTTATTGTTTCCTATGGTTGGGTAGCTTTACTAGTCATTTTTCAGCTTCTATCCCCTTGGGCACTTATTGTATTCTTTAGTGCTCCTAAAGCAATTGCCGCAACAAAAGGGTTTATTGGAAAAACAATTCCCATTCAAATGATGCCAGCAATGAAGGCAACGGCACAAACTAACACTATTTTTGGCTTCTTACTTTCAATTGGATTATTTATAAGTTACATGAGTCAATAATTTATCCTTATACATGAGGCGAGCAGAACTGCTCGTCTTTTTTCATTGATAAATATAACTGGAAAAGAGAGAAGAATTACGGAAAATCCTATAGTAAATTACACATTAAAAGTAAATACTAATTTACAACGTCCTATATAAGGAAGTGAAAACATGTTAACTGAGCAACAATTACACTTATTGAAGCAGGAACTACTAAAACAAAAGGAAAATCTGCAACACCATCTACAACGTGATGCTACTAATATGAAAGAAAACAATGAAAGGGACAACGTTGGAGAACTTTCACTTTATGATAACCATCCTGCAGATATGGGTACTGAATTATACGAGAGGGAAAAGGACTTTGCCTTAAATAATCATGCCGAAGTTGAACTAACGAAAGTGGAGCACGCATTAGAAGCAATTGAAAATGGAACATATGGAAAGTGCCTCACTTGTCATACAGAAATTCCATTTGACAGGCTTCAGGTACTCCCAACCACTTTGTACTGCAAAGAGCATAGTAAAGAGCAGTCAATTGCTGGTGATCGTCCTGTTGAAGAACAAGTGTTAGAACCTCCTCACAACAATAGTTTTATGAAGCGAAGACAAAATGAAACTCGTGATTATCAAGATAGTTTCCAGGAAGTTGCTCGGTTCGGAACTTCTGAAACGCCTGCAGATTTTACAGGAGACTACGAAGATTATGATGAAATATACCAAACAGGTGACCTTGATAGGGAAGGCTTCACCGAGAATTACGAAACCTTTACGGCAACGAATATTAAAGGGGAGGACCTATCCGTTTTTCCTTCAAAAAAACACTCGCAATATGAACAAATGTTAGATGATGAAGGAATTGAATCATCTATAGGTGACATCCCCTATCACCGTAAAGACAGCTATATTGACGATGATCATTGAAGTGGATTTACTGAAAAAGATGGTCGTACCTCACAGGTTAGAAAAGATTTTTTTCTAGACATAAAAGTATAACTTTATACGAATGAACTAATTTGGAAAATACGCAATTAATTGATTGTAGGCTGAAGAAAAAAATCACCACTTCTGAATAAAGTGGTGATTTAACTTTAACTGTTTGATTAGAATACAGTTATGAAAAGATTAATCAAAATGACTTCTTCTGAAGGTAAAATGTATTTTTATATAAAAAGTTATTATAATTAGCAATAACGGAAGTCAAGATAGCTTGTTTCTTATTAAATATACCTCCCCTTTAACAGTATATAGTGAAAGCTGGAGTATATTTTACCGATTTTCAGCTATTGTGCGACTAATCTATTTCGTTCTCTTATTCTAGAAATGCGTCTGTTTGGTGAAGTAATCTAAATGATATTGCTATTTAAATATATACCTTCTTTAATAACAAAAAATCAAAGACTAAATATTAGTGTTCAATTATTCTACAACTAATTTAGATCTCATTTCTTTGTGACCTCCATCACCACAAAATGTTAAACAACGGATTTCATACGTCCCTGGTTCTAAGTTAATAGTAGCACTTTCTCCATCCATTACTTCTGCAATGATGTTATCCTTATCGTCATATGGTCTTAATTTGACCCCATGAACACCTTCATCATCTTTATAATTAAATGTTACATCCACATTCGCAGGAATTGTATATGTTTCTTGATCAAATTCCCAATTCGAACCAATTACAGTTAATTGTTGACTCTTTTCTTGGTCTGAAGAAGCAGAACCTTCATCACTTGTTGTCCCACATGCTGATAAAACTAAAATCAATATCATTAATGATGCCATAGTAGCTAGATATCTTTTCATTATTAAAACCCTCCAATGAGAATTTTACAATTAACACTATTAACTTTGATGTTAGTTGTAATATATTAATCGCATTTGTGAAAATAATCACAAATAAAACGTAATTTAATTATACTGTGTAAAAGAATGAATGGTAGGAAATTAAAATGTCATTTTTGTGAAATATTGAGCATAAATTTCAAAGCGTTATTACAACCTTCAATAATTTCAAGAAATATTACTCACTACCAACATACTTATTTCACTTATATTGAATTCAAGTCTTCAGAACATGTAGAAAATATTGAGTCTTTTTTATATCAAATTGTGTAATACTTCACCCAAATAGAAACCATTTTGATTATTTGAAGAGGACAGAAAAAAGACAGAGCATGTATGATTTGACATTCTATATCGAAACATGTAAGGTTTAAAAAATTGGAGGTTATAAATATGATTAGATTTGGAACAATCGGAACAAATTTTATTGTAGACAGATTTATTAATGCAGCAAAACAGCACCCAGAATTCTCTTTAACAGCTGTTTATTCAAGGTCGGAAGATCAAGCGAAAGAGTTTTCACAGAAACACGATGCAGATCAAATTTTTACTGATTTAGAAGAAATGGCAAGTAGTGAGAACATCGATACCATTTATATAGCAAGTCCTAATTCCTTACACGCACAGCAAGCGATTACTTTTATGAATAAAGGAAAGCATGTATTATGTGAAAAGCCGTTTGCCTCGAATTTAGCAGAAGTGGATGAAATGATAGAGGTAGCAAAAAAAAATAACGTTTTATTAATGGAAGCATTAAAATCTACGTTCATGCCTGGTTTTCAAGCGATAAAAGAAAACATACATAAAATTGGTAATGTTCGTCGTTTCTATGCGACGTATTCTAGTTACTCATCAAGGTATGACGCTTATAGAAATGGAAATATTTTAAATGCATTTAATCCAAATTTTTCTAATGGGTCATTAATGGATCTTGGGGTATATGGTATTTATCCAACAGTTGTTTTATTTGGTCAACCTGAGAACCTGAAGGCTAATGCCTATATGTTAGAGTCAGGAGTTGATGGCGAGGGAAGCTTGCTATTTCAATATGAAGGGATGGAAGCAGTCATTCTTCATTCCAAAATTTCCAATTCCTATCATGATGCAGAAATACAAGGAGAGGACGGAACGATTATATTTGATAGCGTATCTTCTCCTAGTAAAGCAGAGATTCGCTACAGAGATGGATCAGTAGAAGCAATTGAAATTATTCAAGACAAACCTGAGATGTATTACGAGGTAGAAGAGTTTATTCAATTGTTAGGAGAAGGCAAAATAGAGTCTTCTGTGAACTCACATGAAAATTCACGAATAACAGCTTCCATTATGCAAGAAGCAAGAGAACAAATTGGACTTGTTTTTCCAGCAGACAATCGTTGAGTCTCAGTCTAAGAAATGCAGGGGTACCCTCATATAGTGGCTCCTAGGAACGTTATCATAAGTCCGTGACTGAGCTTATGATAGTCGTTCCTGGGCAAGTCACCTTGCTTTTAACATAATCCTAGGTTTAACTAACCCAATCGTTGAAGATAAAAAAAATGTAACTATACAAGTGATCTTCATAAGAGAATTGCTAGATCAAGTAGCTGATTTTCAGTTATTGCGCCAATTAACACAGACTTGAATTCTAGATAAATTGTATAATACCACTGTGCGAAATATTGAAATACCATTAACTAACATATTAGTTTAAGAAATTCACAAGAATTCAAATAAATTTTTGATTATAAATTTTAATGTAACACCTACAATGACAAAAAATATACCCAACGTCGCCAATAAAAATCCCACTATACCGTTGATTTCAAAAACCATAACAATGGTCATAAGGACTGCTCCTAAAGCAAGAAATAACATATTCGATATTAATCCTTTCATTATATCACCAACTTCGTTCAATTTTACCTTATAACATACTAATTTTTTCTAATAGTAATTTACGTTTTTCTTTTTTTAAAAGTTTCAACTCAATTTGAAGAAAATGGTCAGCTATTAACAATCATGCAATGAAAGTCAGCCCAATAAATTATTCACCCTTTAAACCTTCAGAAATATTTCGTTCTTAATGTAGTAGACCTTTTTCGCAAACCTTTCCGCCCGGATTCAATGAATAGATATTTAGACCTCTTTTAAATAAAATAAAAGCGCGAAGTTAGATCATCGCGCTCTTTAGTCAATAAACTTTTAGAGGCGAGTAAAATTGTTAGTGGACGAGCACCCCTGCTAATAAAGAAACACTTCGTAACTCTTAAACCCACTCTTCTCCATGTTTAAGTATAAATTTTATTTCATTCTGATAATGTTCATAATGTCCTTCATCTATCATTTTCTGAAAAGCTATATCACCTTCACTTGCTTCTCTTTTCATGGTCATACATAACCCTTCTAATCGGTCCAATACCATCTTCAGATAGTTTTCTTCAATGCCTTCCATACCATAAGAATCAAAAAACAACTTCACTCTCTGCTTTATACGATTGGCATCATTTGATGAATTATAATGAACAGGCTCGCCTGTTTCAGTATGATAAAGTCTACTTAGAGGAATACAAGTGTAAAGAGTATAAGCTATATCCCAAAGCCTTGGACCAGGACCAGCAAGGTCAAAATCAATAATACCTACAGGTTTTTCATAATTAAAGATAATATTGTAAATAGCAAAATCATTGTGGCATACAACCTCAAAATGATTTGGCGTGTTATCTATGGGTTTCCATTGATCTGTTATAGGAAAGTCAATCACGGCTTCATGATAACTACGTAATATCTTAGCTATTTCAATTAAAGCCTCATTAGACCACATGTATCTTCTTAGAGGATAATTGCCAGCTTCACCTTCGATAAATGACAGTACCTCTCTACCTTTGTTATCTATTCCAAGAAATTTGGGTGCATAGCTAAATCCTTTGTGTTCTAAATGCTTTAAAAGCTGATGAATTTTTTTGCTATCAGCCTTTACCTCTCGTCGAACCGTATTTCCCGCACGATATACCTTCGACACATTTCCACCTGATAGCATTTCCTCGTTTTCGTATTGATGCTTCATAAAAAAATCCCCCTATTGGGGACACTATAATTAGGTCAATAGAGATGTAAATTTCCCCAGAATATAAGCAGATACTCGAAAGGTATCTACTTGGATATAGGAATTGATTGTCCACACCATGTGTCCCTTAAATGATTTATAAGAAGACAAATAAAGAAATCCTGTAAAAGAAGACCGCAATTGTCTCTATCCAATTACATAATCACTTCAAGGTTATTCCACATACGTAATCTAGATTCCCCTTTCTTTACGTCTCCACCATTACCCTACCATATATTACTAACTATAAAAAGAAGAATAGAAAAGATAAATAACATTAAAATACATTTTTACCTCTGGAGAAATGATTGTCAAACTAATCATCATTCTCGGGAATTTTAACCTTGTTCTTTTACAATTTCAACTACATTGTTCAAAAGTTTACTCCCTAAGCTAGAAACATTATTCAAAACATCGTGACTTATTTCAAATCTACTTTAACCTCTTCTCTCGTTATTTGAGTTACCTATCTATAAAATATTTATCCCTATTTTTTTCCTAAAAAATAAAAACGCTCTCAAATGAAATGAAAGCGTTCTAATTTCCTTATCAATAAAATTGGATGCTTTCCCATCCCTCTATTTTCCCGTTAGTTCTTTTCGATCCTCAATTTGAGGTGGTTTTTCCATCCAGCCATGTTTGATCATAATTTTTCCACCTTGCTTTGCAAAATCATATATATTTTTCGCTAATAAAGTCATCTTAGTAGGTAAATCACTCCTTAGACTAAAGGCACCACCAAGGGCATTACTTCCAAGGCCAAAAGTAGTTAATAAGCTGGTATTATACATCATCAGCTTATCGGAAAATGGGGGGATGGTTGAATTAGAGGCTTTCCCCGCGTATGTTGCTGGGGGCTCAATATAATCTTGTCGTAAAAATTCGCCTAATGATGTTTCTATTTTCTTTGAAAGATCCATTCCTTTAATAAAATGCTTTCGGACATCTTGAGCCTGTGCTACTTGTGCAAACCCTATCATTAATTGCATCCCTGTAAGATTTGTCTCGATTGCATGATAAATGAGAGAAATCTCAATAGTGTTTAAAGATCGATCACTACTAAACCAATTCATCCCATCTAAATACTGTTTATCATGTACAAATGTTACTTCTTTTGGCATCGACACAAATGGAGGACGAGAAAGGACGCCTGTTTCTAATAGGAAGTTTGTCGCTTGGTCGTATGCCTCTTGTGCTTCAGATGTTAATTGTTTGAAGAACTGTCGAATATCTTGACGGTAAGACATGGTCGAATAGAGTGCGTAAAGACCGATTCCTATTTTAGTCATCATGTGCAAATACATGACATCATACGTACTATCAAATAGCTTCGGAGCTCCTTTATTAACATCGTTAACAGAAAATCCTTCCGGAATTACCGCTCCCTCCGCTTTAAAAATCTTTTTGACAAACTCAACATTTTCAATAGACCGATCGTAATAAGATTGCAATATCTTTCGTGATGGCTCATTTTCTGCATTTTCTAGAAAGTATTCAAGAAATCTCATAAGCATGGTTTTATCTTGATATGTCATCCATAAGTTCCCTAATTCTGAAGAGGTAATTGGTTGCCGAATTGAATTACTCACTAACAAGCCTCCTAAATCAATTATTTTCTTAACTTTCCCTACAAAATAACGTTTTATTACTAAAGGGTACTTTAGTGAAATAATTCTATCCTTGAGAAATTAGAGGTAGAACAGCTTATGAAGGAAGCTAGAAGAAACTCCTTATAATTGCATTTATCTGACAATTTTTATGCTATCGTTTTAACTTGTTTTGTTTTTTCTTGTTCCAACTGAAATAGAACAAAATAGATAATCAAGCTAGTTAAGACCATCATGATAAAGATTGATGTAATGACTCCAGCTGGAAGCACAGCACTAGCCATTACAAACATAGCAGCAACGATTCCAGAAAACTGAAATGATAACCCATAAACAGCCATATAAGTACCTCGTGCATCGTCCGGAACTAGGGAGGCGACATAGGCTTGTTTTGCAGGGATATGTGCCACCTCTCCAACAGTAGCGATAAACATAGCAATAATTAGGACTAACGGAACACTACTATAACTAATAACAATATAGCCAAGCCCATAACAAAAACTTCCGGCAAGCATTAATAAGTTATCTTGATACCGTTTTAGCAAGCTTGCAACTACTAGGCTAATCGTTACCACTAAAATTGTGTTTTCTGCTTTAAGCAAACCGATTAATTGAAAACCATCCACTTCAAAAAATTGACTAAAAGGCAGCAATGGAATTGAGTTTGGTATCTCTTCATCGAGCTTAATTCCTATATAGGTTGTCAAACTCTCTTCTAAGGAAAGTAGGAACAACCCTGCTACAGTAAATAATACAAATCGTTTATTCGTTAAAATTTCTTTATACTGTTGAATTCCTGATTTTTCACTTGGAGCACTCGACGAAGCTTTCGTTGAACTTTGATAAGTATCCTCAAGCAAAAATTTCGTTACAATCCAAGAAACAAAAACGACAATTGAAATGCCAATAAAAAGCTCATAGGAATAGTTTTTAAAAAGAACAGCTCCCATTAACCCTCCAGCAGCCATGCCCAAATTACTAAGCCAATACGAAAACGTATATACCGCTTTTCTGTTTTCTTTCGAACTTGCATCAATAATAACTGCAGCATATGCTGGACCAACCATTCCAGTAAAAAATAATATGACGATAAAGATCAGAAAGTTTGCGTAAGGAGATAAAGAGACTATAAGATTACTAATTCCTGCGACAAAGTAACCCGTACTAATCATTCCTTCGCATAACAAGATTGTCCTTTTCCTTCCTACACGATCCGTTCTTCTCCCACCTATCAAAGCACCAGCTATGCCGGATAGTATAACACCGATATACATCAGTCCTGTTACAACCGCCCCTACCTGAGTTGAGAAGAAAATAACTAAATATGGAACAACCGCTGAGGTGGCAAATGTTGTGAAAAACTGAAGGGCTAGACGTAATTGGATATTGGGGTGAAATGAAAAAAAATTCATATAATGTCCTCCTTAATTACGATTGATTAATCAATCAATTATATGTAAAAATTTAACCCGAAACGTCTAAATTAATGTTTCGGATTTAATAAACGAAGAGCTGGAATTTTAAGCTGGTCCCATAAACCTGACATTGCAAAATCAGTAAATGTTAATCTCATTCCTAATAAAAAACTCATGTAAGCTTCTGCCGTTATGACAGGATCAGAATCCTCAAGTACTCCATGTTTTTGACCATTTTGGATGGCCTGATTAATTTTTTGAGTAAACTCTGCACTAAATTCATCAAGTACTTTAAAGGGCTCTGGAAATTTAGTATGCTGTCCAATCACTTGAACAACTAATTGTAAATACGTATGCATTTCAGTGAATATATGGATATGTTTGTCTATCATACGCTTAATTTCATTCAAGGAATCCTCAGCATCAGGGTCAAAATCTAAAAGCTCCGATTTATATACTTTCTCTAAAGGCTCTGTAACCGCATGAAAAAAAAGCTGGTCTTTGTTTTCGAAATACGTAAAAACACTTCCAAAGCTTACTCCTGATGCTTTTGCTACCTTTGCGATTGTTGTACTTTCGTAGCCTTGTTCAGCAAATAAGATGATTGCTTGCTGCAGGATTTTTTCACGCTTTTGTTCCATCATTTTTATTTGTTTATCTGATAATGGCAAAAAAACAACTCCTTCTCACAAATGATTAATTAATCAATCGTTATTATATACTATTTGTTAAAGGAAGTAAACGAAATTAATGAAGCATTTCAAATTCTATGTATTGATCAGCTAGCTTCTTTTTATTTTGTTTATTTAATTTTGGTGTGATAAATTTCACAGCCTTTCTTCCAAAACTGGATTATTCTGAGAACAATAAGACTCAAAGGTAAAAAGGGGGAATAATGATGTTTTGTTATCAATGTGAGCAAACTCCAAAAGGGGGCTGCAAAATAATAGGTGTTTGTGGAAAAGATGAAACCATCGCTAGCTTACAAGATACAATTATTTTTGGCTTAAAAGGGATTGCTGCCTATCGAACACATGCCAATCAATTAGGGTATACTGATCCATTCGTTGATGCCACAACTCATGAAGCATTATATTTGACGCTTACAAATTCCAATTTTAATGTACAGGAACATATTGATATGGCAATGAAGGTAGGAAAAGCAGCTATTCGTGTGATGGAGCTATTAGACAAAGCTCATTTAGATCGGTTAGGTATTCCTGAACCAATTAAAATATCACAAAATAAAATTGAAGGAAGATCGATTGTTGTAACTGGACACAATTTGTTTGCTCTAGAACTATTGTTAAAGCAAACTGAAGGAAAAGGAATCAATATATATACTCACTCTGAGATGCTACCGGCACATGGATATCCAAAGCTAAAAAAGTATCCACATCTAAAAGGAAATATCGGAAAAGCTTGGTATGATCAGCGACGTTTATTTGAAAAGTTCTCAGGCGCCATATTAGCTACTACAAACTGTGTAATGCCAATTAAAGGAACCTATGCAGACAGAATGTTCTCCTATGAAGTCGCAGGCTTAGAAAACGTACAAAAAATTGAAAATGATGATTTTACTCCATTAATTAATCGAGCATTGGAGCTTCCGGAAGAAAATATTGAATCTGATGAAACATTAATGACGGGCTTTCATCATCAAACCGTAATCGGTCTAGCTCCAGAAATCATTCAAGCGGTAAAAGAGGGTAAAATTAAACGATTCTTTGTCATTGCAGGCTGTGACGCTCCTGGAAAAGGTGGAGAATATTATCGTTCATTAGCAACATCTCTACCACCAGAAACGGTCATTTTAACAACATCTTGCGGCAAATTCCGTTTCAACGATATTGATTACGGAACTGTTCCAGGAACAGACATCCCACGTTACATTGATCTAGGTCAATGCAATAACTCGGTATCAACAGTCAAGATTGCATTAGCACTTGCAGATGCATTTGAATGTGAGGTAAACGAACTTCCTGTTAGCATTGTTCTCTCTTGGTTTGAACAGAAAGCTGTAGCCATTCTACTTGGTTTATTCAGTCTTGGTATACAGGATATTCGTATTGGGCCGAAACCGCCAGAATTTATCTCACCTGGAGTTATGCAAGTATTACAAGAAACATTTAACTTGAAGCTCATAGGAGACGTAGAAGAAGATATAGACGTTATGCTTTCATAAACTTCTTCTAGCACTAACCCGTCAACTCATGAAAAAAATACTTTTACTCTAAACATCCGGTTTGATTCATAAAGAAAGGGGCTTTCCTATTATAGGAAAGCCCCCCTATTTGGAAGATATGATTCCGATTTCACCATTGGTCTTAACTGTTACTTTACTTGTTTTTTTCCGAAGACTTTAAAAATGAAGTGGTTAACTCTTCGCTTTCGATTACAATGGCCGTTAAACCAGTAGCAGTTTTCGTTTCGTGCCATTCACCTTTCTCCCAAAATACTGCATCACCACATTGAACTTTACTAAATTCAGCCGTTTCCCCACTAACATAACCTTCTCCGTTTACAATTAAAAGAAACTGAGGTACAACTGCTTGGTGATATCCAATTACTCCATTCTTATCTAAGTGCATACACCCTATATGAGCTGCTTTATGGGTCTCGGTAATACGTGACATAATAAAATCTGAATCGAATTTCGTAATTTTCTTACCAGTCTCTTTTGTAAATTGATAAATTTCCATTTAATCCTCCTAAAGTACATACCTTTTTGTTCGGTTTTCCTAGTACAGTACACTCTTATAATGTTGACTCGACGATTGTCTAAGAAAATATTATTGTTTACTTAGTATCTCATCTACAAACCGCTTCTTCTTATCCGTATATGTACGCTCATCATGAGGATATTTTAAAGCTAAAGAAAGTTTTAATTCTTCGTATTCTCTTGCTGCTTCAGAATTTTCTCTAAGATAGTTTCTAAAAGAAATATGTTTATTCCACCAATCTCCATTATATTCCACAATGTGTAAAATATGTGTTTTAGTAAGGTTTTCTAAATCCATAAACTTTGCAAAAACTACTTTTCCATTCATTCTAACTCGCTGTAAATGAAAATATCCATGCGTTTTTAATAGGTTTTGATCAAACATTTCAATGTCAGCTATTGATTGAACACCAATCATTATATCAATTATAGGCTTTGCATAAATACCACTTATAGCAGTACTACCAATATGTTGAATCTCTATCGTATGTTTACCTATCAATGAATATAATAAGTTTTTTTCTTTATCAAATAATTTACCCCACTTTTTAGAATGTGGTACTAATGTGACATCACCTTTGTTGACACCTATCATTTTATCTCCCCTATAATATTTGTCGTTTTATAATCATAATATTCAAAAACTTAAAATCATAGTCTGCAAATGAAGCTAACAATTTGGTATAATAGATATAGAAAGAGGTGAACAATATTGTTCACCTCTTTTACTTTTACTCATCAATGCTCCCGAATTTTGCCTTTGTTGGTACTACGGACTATAATTTTAAAATAGTAAAGTAAGTCATATATTTAGCTTCAGCTCTTGGAGACGGATTCTCGTTTTTCACTCCCTTACTAGATTTACTATACCAATAAAATTTTGGTTCATCACCAAATTTTGTGATTTATCCATAAAAATAGGAAAGCATCTATAAAATCCTGGTCATAATGTTAGCGACTAAACAAACACTAGGAGGATTTATAAATGCTTTCCCTATCACTAG
>NZ_JBBAXC010000015.1:25477-110674 GCF_037120725.1 Bacillus spongiae | reverse complement strand
ACTCTATTTTATCAGAAGTGGTCCTTATTTTAATTCAAAAAATAAACAAAGCCGGTGAAATTTTACTTATTGTAAAATTTCACCGGCTTTTTCATCTCAGAGGTGGGTTTTGTCCCAGCCTCTATATGTAAAGAAAACATTTATACAGAGGAACAGAAGCAATGAACCTCTTCACTAGAGAATGGTAGTTTTCTCATTATTGGATGAGAATCGCTTCATCCTGAGAGCGAAATCCAAAATAACATAAAACGGTGAGTAAGCTAGTTCCGAAAGCCTATGAATTTATGGGTTTTTTGGAAATCAAAAGATGGTAAAGCAACAGAAACTCGAATCATGAAAGAGAAGAATTTGTAGTCTATGACGATTAAAGAATATAAAGTGACGAGAGACTCAGAGTATATTAAGAGTCTAAAATCTAAAGTAATTGAGCATATAAAGTTTGATCAATTATCTCCAACAAAAAGAAGCCGCCTTGATATTATATTATCAAAATGACTTCTTCTCCTTAAGGGATGGTAACTTTTTTACTTAGTACCTAACTTATTAAATTCTTTTGATCCGCCCTTAGGAATGCTTAAAATAGTCCAATCCTTGTCCTTAATTTGTTTTCCAATGTATAGGATTTGACCTAAATGATAACTTATGTGAGCCACTTCAATTTGAATAGCTTGAAGAACACTTAAAGGTTGCTGTCTAAGAGTAACAGTTTTATTTAAGTCATCTGCTTTTAAATTACCCAGTGTATTAAAAAGTATTTTCCATCCTTCTTCCCAAATTTGCAATAGATGTTCCTTTGATTCGTCCCCTTCAACAAATTCTAAGTCTCTATCTCTATAAAGTTTTTCCCCATCAGTAATTAAAAAATCTACCCACCGAGAGTGCATATTCCCGCTTAAATGCTTGATGATAACTGCAATGCTATTAGACTCTTCACTTGGATTCCAATGTAATTCGTTTTCTGACAATTGTTGTATTCCTTTTTCAGCACGCTCTTTAAATTGCTTAAATTGCTCCATTGCCATTGTAAGGTACTGTTCTTCAAAATTGTTCAACATATCCCCCCCTAATTAATCACTAAACATCTTTACCCCATTAATTACTAAGGCCAAACACTCATATTATATAATAAACGAGTACATTAGAAAGTAGGGGGAAAAGAACCAACAGTCTAATCCTTTTCTTTTCCCCAAAAAATCATAGGAACTGTACATAATAATTTTTCAAGATTTATTCATAGACTCAACAAACAACAACGATTATCGTCCAAGAGATACGACATAGAAGTCCACTTGTAGTCACTTAATATTATTCTCACAAAATTTACTAACAGCAAAAGGAGAAAGGGAAGATTTTCAGTTGAAATACTTTTATTCTCTATTCCAACTTTGATTGTTAGTTTTGTAATCTACTTTCAAAAAAACTAATTTTAAATAAACAGGGGAAATAGCGATTTAGAGTGAATTTAAGGAGAGGAAATCATAAAGAAACAGACACGTTTACTAAAAAACGTGTCCGATATGTTGAGATATAAAAATCATTATTACTTTTTTAAATAGGAGTTCAAGATTTACCCCGCTATCGTTAAGAGTGGGATAATCGTGAGGTCACATACCAAAAATTTGCCATCGTTCAATCATGTGTTATGCGTATTTCGCTAATATCCCGGTCGGACCAATTTCCTATTACACATAGCGGAATTGAATTCAATAGCATATTGATTCTGTAACTATACTCCGCGCTTATTTCCCCAAACATAAGTGTGGAGCTGAGGTAAAACCCGAACATTATTTAGTGAAGATGATTCCATGACTTGATCAATAAGCCACTGATAGCGATTTAATAGCTCATTGATTAGTTTATCATCGTTCGCTTCATAAACATAAGGGTTACCAGCTTGCAAGAAGAACGGAATCTTAGGATATCTTTGATGTATCTCTGTAGCAAAGGCTAAATCGGTTTCATCAAAAATAACAACTTTTAAACTTGTATTTACGTTTTGGGTTTGTAGGTTTGTGACAATTTCATCTAACCGTTCACGGTCGACAGTCATTTTGGAGCTAGGTGGCTTCGGCGAGATCGTCATTTCATCTATCTCAACAAACCAATCCTGCCACCTACTTCCTTGTGTTTCTAAGGCCGTCGTCACTCCATTTGCTCGAAAGATTGATAGTAACTCGCTCATATGGGGGATTAAGGCTGGATTCCCTCCAGAAATGGTAACGTGCGAGAACTGATCGCCACCTATCTTCTTCAATTCCCCCCATATTTCCTCAGCATCCATTAAGCGAATATCATCTTTACCACTACCATCCCAAGTGAAAGCAGAGTCACACCAATCACATGCATAGTCACAACCAGCCGTTCGAACGAACATGGTTTTTTGTCCAATGACCATTCCTTCTCCTTGAATAGTCGGACCGAAAACCTCTAATATCGGAAATTTCTTCATTTTAAAAGAAGCTCCTTTCTCGGTCGATAAATACAATAACTCGTTGGAGTTTCTCGAACAAACACTTGAGCACATTTAGGTTTCGTCGGAAGTGTATTTAAATGCTCCTGAATGAGTTCCCAAACTTTTCGTGCCATTACTTCTGTTGTAGAAAAGTGGTTACTGTCCTCTTTTGAAAAGGTTGGATCTTCATTTAATAATGTATGGTCAAAGCGTTTATGAATCAGCTGCTTAATATGTTGAAAATTTATTAAAAAGCCCGTTTCATCTAACTCATCACCAACGATGGTGATATTTACAAAATATGTGTGTCCATGTACATTTTGACAAGCTCCTGCCGCTTCGTGAGGAACATAGTGAGCTGCTGCAAATTGCATATCTTTGTTTAGTTCATATTGATAATCATGATTTGGTGTTGGATAGATTTGTTGAAGCATTTCTATTCCTCTTTTCCAGCAAGGTATTGATCTAATCCTCTTTTACGAAGCTGGCAAGCAGGACATTCTCCACAGCCTGCACCTTTAATACCGTTATAGCAAGTTAATGTCTTTTCCCGTACATAATCAAACGCATTTAATTGATCTGCAAGTTCCCAAGTTTCTGCCTTGTTTAACCACATTAATGGCGTATCAATAACAAACTGGTCATCCATGGAAAGATTTAAAGAAACATTTAATGACTTAATAAAGATGTCACGGCAATCTGGATAACCACTAAAATCCGTTTCACAGACGCCCGTTACTATGTGCTTAGCCCCTACTTGTTTCGCCAATATAGTCGCAAACGACAAGAAAACTAAGTTCCTTCCTGGAACAAATGTTGAAGGAAGTTCTCCTTCTTTTTCAGTAATTTCTTCATCGTGACGTGTTAAGGCACTAGGAGCTAATTGATTTAATAAACTCATATCTAAAATGTGGTGAGGAACATTTAGGTCGGCCGCAATCTCAGCTGCCACTTCCAATTCAAGCGCATGTCTTTGCCCGTAGTTAAACGTTACTGCTTCCACTTTTTCAAATTGTTCTAATGCCCAAAATAAACAAGTAGTGCTATCCTGACCTCCACTAAATACAACAATTGCTTTATCTTTTTTCATACAAAAACTCCTCTCTCTTTTTCAGTGATTTTACTGAAAGAAGAAAGAGGTTCATTATCTACTCTATAATCGAAAAAAGCCAAAAAAACAGTATACACGATACCGTTTTATAGTTTTTTATAGAGGGAGTTTTCGAACCTCTTCTGCAACTTGCAGATGTTCTTCTTTTCATCATTTTCTTTTATATACAGTAACATGAGAAGTGAAATTGGTAAAGAGGGAACCATTGCTAAACAGACTGAACGAAATTCACAGATAATCATGGGCTAGAAGTGTCAGGCACAAAATTTAATTTTCTTAGTGATTTTCATCAAATACATGATGATTTAACCGGTTTATTTGTAGAACTCTTCATTTACTTGCAGAATCTACCGCTTTACTTGCAAAACTCCAGCTTTTACTTGCAGAATCTACCGCTTTACTTGCAAAACTCCAGCTTTTACTTGCAGAACCTACCGCTTTACTTGCAAAACTCCAGCTTTTACTTGCAGAATCTACTTGTTTACTTACAATACTTCTCATTCATTTAGATGCACCTGTCACGCATTATAAAGTGAAATGAAAGAGAAGTTATTCTATAAAGAATAACTTCTCTTTCATTACTCATCCTTATGAAATTTCCTTCAAGGAAGAAAGCACTTCCTTATACTGTTTATCCAGCTCCATTTTTTCGATTGGGTCTTCTGCGACACTTAGCAGACTAATCAGTTCACTTAATTTATTTTTCAAACGAAGTTTTTGTTCCTCATTTACTGTTAATTGCTTTACTTCCTTATTTGAAGCTTCCCATTCTTGATACGACCCATTGAAGGTCTTTATCGTATTGTTTTCTATCATCCAAATGGAGTTAGCGGTATTGTTAATAAATTGCCTGTCATGAGAAACAAACACAATAGTACCTGGGTAATCTTTGATAAGCCCCTCCAATGCCTCCATAGCATAAAGATCCAAATGATTGGTTGGTTCATCCAATATAAGTAAATTATAATCACCAACGAGGAGCTTCGCAAAGGCAAGCTTTACGCGTTCTCCACCGCTTAGATTTGAGATAGATTTCATCATATCTCCCTCAAAGAAACCTAATCGTGCCAAAATGACTCTAATTAAATATTCAGGTAAACTTGATTTACTTTTAACATAGGCAAGAACCGTATCACTTTCTGGCATCGAGAATAAATTTTGATTAAAGTACCCAACCTTTACGTTGGCTGCAAATTCGATTGATTCATTTTGATCTAACATTAGTTGTTGTAATAAGCTGGTTTTCCCAGATCCATTCTCACCAATTAAGGCTACCGTATTCCCCGTTCTTATTTTTAGTGCATCCACTTTATAGAGAAGACGATTGGAATAGCGTTTCTCCAATTGATGAGCATTCATTATTGTTTTTCGGTGAATGGGTGTTTGGAGAACATATTCCATTTTCACAGATTCCCATTCGAAGGGCTTATCTACCTTCTCCATTCGATCAATTCGTTCACGAATGACTTTCGACACTCTTTCAACTTTTCCTTTTTTACCTGCAGCCTTCCCTTTGTGTAGCTGCCATTCAGAATTTGACATCCTACTTGGCGGTCGATCCATATTTTCCGCCTGCTGTTGCTTTTTTTGATAGCGCCTTATTAATCGATTCTTTTCCTTTACATACGCATCGTATTCTTCCTGTTGTTGCTTTTTTAGTAACGCTTTTTGCTCAACATAGGCAGAGTAGTTTCCGTTATATATTTGAATCTTGCCATTTTCAATCTCCCATATTGTTGTACAAAGCTGATCCAATACATAACGATTATGGGACACGATGACAAATGTATCGTGGTGATTCTTTAATTCTGAAATAAAGGTATCTGTATGACGCCAATCTAAATGATTGGTCGGTTCATCTAATAGTAAGATTCTTTGGTCTTCTTGAAAGAGCTGATTCAATCTTTGAAGCGTTTGCTCCCCCCCACTTAAAGGTTTTCCCTCTATCTGTTCTAGCTGCTGTAAATAGCCAAACGAGTCAAACCACTCTACATTATTTTTTACGTGTTGGTCACCGACTAAATATTTTAGTAATTGCGATTTCCCTTCACCATTTTTCCCTATTAATCCAACTCTTTCCCCTTTATATAGCTTTAACTCGTCTATTTCAAAAAGAATTCTTTCACCGATTTCTAACATAACATTTTTCGCATTCATTTTTAACAAAATAAAACCTCCCCAGAATGCTCCGGACAGGTTGGTTTATAGTATGTCAAAAAGAATATAAATATGCTAAAAAGGAAGAGAAAACCATTAATTCTGCCTTTATATTCAGTATGAGCGATACTTTCTCCATTTAAAAATGGACACACCAATCCTGTCTAGAACGAGTAAAATTTCAAAATATAAAACTCGTTGTTTTTGGATCGGGTGATTACTTCATCGCTCATTCTTCATTCCTCTCTTTGTTAGCTAATGACATAATAACATTTTTTTCAAAAAAAACCAATACTAAATTGTTATTATGATGAAAACGCCAACAAACCTGACTTTTCTCACTAATAAAGGTGGATCAACTGACTTTTTCTCTCCTTTTTTGTACATTTAAAAAGATTGATTATTTTTTCATATCATCAGTACCGTCTCTTAATGTTCAAGTCTATTCAATGGTTATGCTTCATGTTAGTTTAACATGACCCTTCTTATTTAAACTGAAGATTTATAAAGGATAGCACAATTGAATCCCCTTCGTTTTCTGTAATTCACTATAATAGTAGTAATTATGCTCCATCCCAACCGTACATAATATCCGCTTATTCCGGTTAGCCTTTATAACATTGTTAATTCTTATAATCATCAGCTGATTTCTTGCCTGCCACGTAAGATTTTGAACATCAGCATTCACTTTGAATAGCCAATCATGTTTTTCTTTGACGAGTTGATCTACTTCCAGTGAATTAAAAGGAGTATTCCCTTCGTTTACTTTCAAAAAAATTTCGTTATACATATTCGTTAATTCCGTGTGTAATTGCATTTGTTCTTCTTTAGGGTATGCCTCAAAATGGTCTAAATTGACAATATCCCATTCGAACCAATCAACTGGGACAAATTTAATTTGATTTCGTTCACACAATGGGATAATGGACTGGCGATATTCATTGGGGCCAAGGTAACCCGTATAGTCAGTAGTTGTTATATGCTTCTCCCAGTCTTCTGGTCGTATTTCACCACAAATGATGTCAGGATTGAATTCTAGTATTTTCTCTTCTAACTTCTCTAATGAATAATGAAACTTGCTTCTCAAATCTTCAGTGTGCACGGTTCCTAATATACCAACAACTGTATTTGATAAGAGATTCACCAAAATTCCTCCTTAGATAATCCATCTAACTTATTATATGTTGAAGGCCTTTTTGACAAACAACGTAACTTCTCTTGTTTACTGCTTTAAGGAAGTGTAAATCATCACTCCTCTTCCTTTCACTAGACAAAATTATTAAACGTATCCATTCATTAAATAAGAACCTTTTCATAAATATCAATATGATTATGACGATGATCCTTGGCGGTGCTTATTTTGCTAAACCCTTCTTCGCTCCAAAAAGAAGCACCTATATCATTTTCGTGTTGCACACAAAGCCTTACTTTTTCAATGTTTTGTTTTCTTAAATCCTTTTCTAATAAACTTAAGGCATGACTACCTAAACCGTTCTTTTGGTATTGCTTATGTATAATCAGTAAGCCGATCCAAGTATGGTCATCATATGGATTTTTGGGAAGAAAATGAATCAAGCCAATTGGCTTATCATTTTGATTAATATAGAAATATTTAGCCCCCAATTCAAGATGTTGCTTGTTTTCCTTTATAATATCTTCAGCAGTTAACCTTTCTTTTCCTACTAAAACCTGATTGAAAAAAGGATTGGAATTCAAAATGGTTTTCTGGATAAATACACTCTCTTTAGAATTGGGTTCCTTAATTAAGGCTAGTTTTAACAATTTTGCACCTTCTTCTTATAGATTACGAGGGTAATGCAGAAATGCATGATTAGTAGTAGGATTTTAAATTATATGTTATGTAAAATGGGCAAGAGTTTGCCACAAATGATAGAAGCTTCATTTTCTCAGTTACAGATTAATTGATATCTTATTCAACCAATCTTTCACAAGTTCTCGTACAATTTCACGATTTTCAACCTGAAGCATATGCCCAGCTCCATCTAAAATGGCAACAGTTGAATTCGGAAGTTTATCGAGTAAAAAAAAGTGATCCTTATAACCACAAATTGAATCATGTCTTCCAAGTATAATAAGTGCATGATGCGGCAAAGATGGTACATCATTTAATGGCTCTTCCGAAAGAAGGTACCCCTTTTCTCTCCAGCTTGATGCTAGAAAGTCTTTGTTAGCTAATAAACGTCCCGGCTGGATTTCATTCATAAAACAGTCGAAATTTATTTTACTCTGATGAACAAATAATGTCCTAAATGCATTTTTACAATCATCATCCCATTCTCTATTTAACCCTTCATCTCTTTCCAACACTACCTTTTCAGGCAGGTTCCTCTCTTTTAGATGAAGTACAGGTGCAAGCAAACAAACTCCCTTTACTTGTTCACGCTTAGAATGTAAAATACCCTGTGCTAAATATCCTCCAAATGAGGAGCCTATTAATAAAAAGCGACTATTAGGTAGTACCTTATCAATAAATTCTAAAATATTTGTCAGCATATCATTTGTTGTTTTAAGACCTTCATCAATAGTACTTTTTCCATGAGCGGGTAAATCAATATAAACTCTTTGAAATCCTTTTATATTTTCATAGATTGGTTCTGCCCACGCTTTCATAGAACGATGATCTGTGCCCATTCCATGCAATAGTAATACTGGAAATCCTTCTCCATAGATTTCATAATAGATACGTCCCATCTCCACATTACAAAGCATACCATTTCCACCCTTATCCAGAGATTATTCGTTTAGTAAACTCCCCTATAACAATTAAATAACCTTTTTTGTCATTTTCATGTTATAAGGGTGCCATTATCGGCCTTGCTATAAATAATTCCTTTGGCTCCTACTAAATAAATTTTATCCGTTATTACACACACTCCGTTACCCTCTAAAATGTACAAATTTCTATTTTCATCGATTGGTCTATTTAACTAATTTTCTCAACCATTTCTCGTTTCGGTAGAAATCAAATTCGTCACATTCTATTACCTTATGCTCTAAAGATTTATTTTTTTAAATTGCCTTCTTTAAAAACTTTTGGCAATTCTCCTCATCTTTTTCGATTGAGTACAGCTTCCCCAAGTTAAACTCAATGGATCCATCATTTAAAGGTTCACCATTAAATTTATTACGTTTGTAAGCAAGTTGGAACATCGTTAAGGCTTCTTTATACTTCTTTTCCGCTAAGAAGTTATGCCCCTTGTTTGCATATACACCCAAGGCCATATTCATGTCAATTTGCAGAGCTTGATCATATAATTCATTCGCTTGATCATACTGTTTATTTCCACTTAAAATACCACCTTTATTTAAATAAGATAATGATTTGAATTTTTTATTTTTTCCGTTTTCTATTACATAATCATAGCATTCTATTGCCTATTCCTTTTCGTCTAAGCAACCATATGCACATCCCAAATTCACATAAGCATTTTCTACATCTATTCCAGTTTCTAAATATTTCTTGAAATAGACTAAAGCTGTCTCATATTCTTTTATCTGAAAATACAGGCCTCCTAAACCATTTAAATCATCAGGATCTTTATTTGGAATTTTTTCAAGTTCCTTTGCCGCTTCTTCATATTTACCGTTACTAGACAATTTTTTAGCTTTATTCTGCTTCATTCGTGTATAAAATGAAGACTTCGATATTGTTTCTATCATATATACCCACACCTTTTTAAGAAAATCAATTCTACTTTACACTTCTTTTATGGCCAATCCTATCTAACTCCCATTTCTATGGTTTCTCCCCTTTAACTTAATACGTTAAACTATAAAGAAAGGTTTCAATCTCTCCAATGAAACAAAGGGATAAAAGGTTCTAATTTTTGTCATCGGACTGCCCTTCAGCCTCAGCAAGAACTTCTTTCTCTTCATGGAACTCCACTTCAGTTTGTCCAGTTATATCATCAAATGGTGTGTAAAAAAGAGTAACACTTCTCTTCTTGAAAAAAACTTTATAAAAAACAATAAGTACTAAAATAACGATTACAATTGGAAGGCCAATTGCCATGAAGTTTATTGGATTCATTCTGTTTTCTCCTTTAGAAAAGTAAGATGAATGAACGACAAGATTATGTTTAATTTTTCGATAGTATTTTAATAAACATGGATTGCTTCACCCACTCATTATATCATGCAGTTGAAAACTCCCTAAAAATATTCCTTAAATAGAAAATTACTCCATGGTGCTTATACATTAAATATAAAAACGAAGGTAGAATTTGATATACTCTTTATAGATGATAATGGCTAAATTTCCCTACTTTAGATTATTTAAAAAGAAAGGACGGTATGAACAAAATGAATTATATTCGCATTCCAAAAGAGGAAAAAGAGGATCTTATTAATAAAATTCAGCAATACTATTATGAACAAGATGGAGATGAAATTGGCGAGCTTGCTGCCGGAAACCTTTTAGACTTTATGTTAAAAGAAATTGCTCCTTATTCTTATAACCAAGGGGTTGCTGATGCAAAAGAAGTGTTAGAACAAAAATATTATGCGATGGAGGAAGATCTATACGCCTTAAAGCGACCAACAGGCCATAACCGTAGATAACTTAGAATATTTTCATTCATTTGTGTTCAGGGGGAGCTGCCCAGTATTAGGAATGGGTCCCCCCTAACTGTTGTCATTTAAGCGTAACTTGGTGTTCCGTTTGGGTTATTTTTTAAAAGAAATACATAAGAAACAGATTGCTCTAAAAAGGTGGAAAGTTATGTTAAACGAAAAGTAGTTATGGTACCATCGCTTTCAAGCCACAGCTAACGAATTGTTTAAATACTCAAGATATTTCCTCGCACAAATGATTAATTTATCCATTATTTTAATAGGAGTCACTTCTTACTATTATATCGATTGGCTAAAGACCATTTCAAATGAGTTTCCTGTAGCCATCACGATTGCACCAATTTTAGCATTGATCATAACGTATAGCCCTATCTATACTTTTTTGAAAAGCGCCGATCAAGTTTTTCTGTTGCCATTGGAAAGTCAATTATCAACCTATTTTACTCGTTCCATAGTCGTTAGCTGTTTTATACAGTTTCTCATTATTCTAGTTGGACTTGCTGTGTTCATACCCTTATATACAAGTGTTCCTAGTGAAGACAACCATTCCTTTTTCACATTATTATGGATCATTTGGCTGGCAAAAACACTACATTTACTTATTAGGTGGCACGTTCAACATTATGAACAAACAAAGGTCCATTTAATCGATTCTTTTGTTCGTTATATGGTAAATACCATTCTATTATTTTTTCTTTTTTCTAATGCTAAACTATTATTTTCATTATTTGTCCTAATCCTTCTTGTTGGATTACATCGTTATTATCGTTCTCAAACCGTTCAAAAGGGGTTAAAATGGTTGTTTTTGATCAAACAAGAACAGAAATGGATGATATCCTTTTATCGATTTGCCAATCTATTTATTGATGTACCTAAGCTAAAAGATAGTGTAAAGAACGATTCTGGCTATACCAAGGCCATATCGGTAACCAAGTCGCTGATCAAGTCGAAGCTGGAAATATCCGGAGGCATGTCGAAGAACTGGGCTGGAATTGGGCTGCTAGAACGCTCAGACTGGTTAGAGGTACTGATTATCGAATCGGAACCGGATTCATATAACGGACCGGAATAACCGGTCATAGATCCTAAGAAACGCTCTAGAGAACGCAAACAGACAGCTGCTAATAAAGTAAAACCAGCTACGGACTCGAACGAAATTAGCCTAACAGATCTAGCCAAGGAGTTCGGTCTGAAGAGAATCCAGATCCGGCCTAAATTACGGAAAGTACACCTCCAGAATAAGGTAACCGATGGACTGGCATAAAGATTCTGACCAACTGGAAAATATCCGCTCAGTACTAGGAAAGAGCTCCAATAGGGGCCTTATTTTTTCTGTTATAATAGAATGGTAACACCAAATATTTCCTAGGGGATGATGAAACATGTCAACGGATATTGACGCATTACAAGCTCAGATTGATGATCTTCAGCAGAAAAAACTTACTAAAGATCTACTTTACAAGCGGAGAGAGGTCATAAGGTTACCATTACTCTTCCCAGATTACCAATCTATTATCGATAAACTGAGGACAATTTTTATCTACCCTCAGGGCTTTACAATTGACTGGGACACCCGAGAGGTACTGGTTGTTTATTCGCCGTATACAGGCACAGACCGCTTCGTTGTTATTTTTGATCTTGATACAGGGGACTACAAAACCTATTATCAAGCTGGGTACAGCGGTGGAGAAGGAATTGTGATCCGGTATATTAACACCTCCCGTTATTTATATGTCAAGACAGCGGGTAACAAGATAGGCAAATTTGATATCACTGTGGAGCCGACAAAAGGGGCGTCGCTGACTCCTATCGAGGAATATGATGTCAACATGCACTATAATTTCTCCTATCGCAACGGACAATGGTTGGTAGAGCAAGAGGGAGCTGACATCGGAAAATTTGCTAGGCGTAAGGCATTCGGAGTATATAACGACGATTTTGAATTGATCCGAGTTATTACAATCGAACCATCAAGCGGTGGTCTCTTCAATTCTGATTATACCGACTATCTGCCTAAAAGACAGGGCATCGCTTTAACGGATAACAGTATTGTTCAAGGGACTGGCGGTCCGGCATTAAGAACTAACCCAGACATTCCGCTCATGTACCAAGGCTTGGTGGAATATTCACCGGCTGGAGTAGTCGTTCAGGAAGGCCTAGTACATCACACCAAAATGATGGATATAATGGAGCAACATGGATTTGACTGTGAGAGAATCGAGAACGAGGGCATACATGTTTCTCCAGACAATAATATCTACTCTCTATTCGTCTACCAAAGTCGATTAATACCGGAAAGCATAAACGAAGGGATAGTTATTTTCGAGGAAATGTCCAGTTCTAAAGACGCTATTGACTTTAGCTCAGCTAAAACAACATACCCAGCTTATGACTTGACCAAATTTACCGATCGACCATATCCAAGAATGGGAGACGGTCAGATGTATAATTTCATGACTGGAGCTAAGCTTGACACCATAGATAAAGTCTGTAAGATGATGGCAAATACAGGCATGGGAGAATTTAGCTTTTATAGCTCAGCGGTGGACATGGTAGACATAGAAGGCACTAACATCCCGAATACTACCTTCGTCAAGATATATAACGCCAATAATGAGGCTTTCTTCATGGAATATCTCGGTAACCCGCTGAACCAACGCTTCCTTATATACGGCAGCCCGAGAAAACAATTGGAGCTTATTCCAAGTACTCCAACAGCGGTGCCAATGGGATCCGGCGTAAGTAGTTTTTATCCGAACTCAGGATTGACAGCTAAGAAAACAGCCGATAACTTGGTTACACTCAGAGGAACGCTTTATGTTCCAACAATATTGCCTGCATTGCTTGGTACGCTGTCAACTGAGTATCGACCACCATTCAATTTGGTGTTTCCCATCGCCTTATCATCATCTCCTGTGGGCGGTTACGGAGTCGTTTCTGTTAAGACAACAGGTGAAATACAATTAACCTATACAAGTCATATTGTCAATTATGCTACTGTCAATGGCATATCCTATAATACAGATTAGGCTAAAGGTGGTTATTATTTGACGACATATCTGGCATATTATAACTGTAACTTCCTTCAGTTTTATATAGAGGAAATCTGAGGTCTGGACTCGTCACCCAGGCCTTCAAATTTGTATGTATTTTCATCGAATACTGGGAGTACAGCTCCTTCAAAGCTTGATAGGTTGTCTTATAATTTACTTAATAAAACAAAGGAGGAATCTCCCATGAGCAATATCCGTACCATAATTAGAAGAATTAGGCCTGAGGTTGAATGAAGAGTTAGTGAGCTGGCACACAGGGGGTGGAAAAAGCTAACGGAAATTGAACCATCTAGTGAAATTGGTCGATACGCTCATGGACCGATGAAATACAGAGAAAGTGGTTGCATTGGCTTTCTACTCTCATCCCCTATACTCAACCTAATAGTTTTCTATATTTATATACAATAACATTTATTAGAAGTGGAGATTATTTTGGTTTATACATTCGATTAACATGTATTGGCAGCTTTATTTTGTATTTTTTCGTGCAAGGGTACTCTCAAGTTGTATTGGTCATCATAACGGGGTTCCTAACAGGTTTTCAACTTCTGCCATTACGGAAACATCATCAGTATAAGATATGGGTGACCCTTTACCCGGTTAACCACGAAGAAAGAATCCTTCCTTTTCAAAAACTTTTGTCAAGGCTATTATATTGCCAGACAGCAGCGCTATCCATCCTCATTTTAGTAAAGGGAGAATTGCTAACAGCATTTGTTACTTGTTTAGTAGGTAGTGTCTTTAGTTATGGTTATGTGTACCTTTATAGCAAAAACAAATTGAAGCACAACAAAAAAATAGCATAATTTGAATAATTTGGTTAGACTAAAAAAGTAACTCTATTGTACTGGAGAGATGAACATGACTGTTGAAATTGGTGAAGAGCTCTTAATCGGTGAACAAGGTCAAGAAGAATCATTTGAAGTCCTTTATACATTTGAATGGAAGGGCGAAAATTATTTAGTCGTTGGCTTAACAAAGGATTTAGATGAGGAAAGTGACGATCCTACCGTCACAGCCTTCCGTTACTCTGAGGAAGAGGATGGCACAATCGTGTATGAAGAAATTGAATCTGAAGAGGAATGGAATGAAGTGGAATCTCGTTTTATGGCCTATCAAGATGAACTAGAAAATGAAACGTACTCAGGCTAAGCAAAGTCGGCTCCTTTCAAAGGGGCCGTTTTTTTCGCACTGTTCCTGGTCATTAGCTCTTAGAAAATGAAAGGTAAATGAGGAAAGCCTAATTCCCTATATGTGAAAGTAGTATAGAGAACTAGACAAATTGAAGGGCTCGGTTTCTCATCATTTCTTTTTGCTTGAAGCTTGCTTTTGACCCTTGCTCTTATATGGCTTATTACTTTTCTTTTTATTTGCTGCGGCTTGCCAACGGTTCCAGCCTTTCTTACCCGTTCCACTACCAACTCCGCTTTTTTTCTTTGGTTTACTCATACGTTCACTCCATTAACTTAGTAAAAACAATCCATCGGTTGTCAAGTATATCATAACACCTCTCTAGTTTGAAAGTAGGCTTTATCGAATTTGTGTCATCGTTAACCTAAACCCTATTCAATTAGGTATTGAATAGAATAAGTAAAATCACACTAAGTTTAGCAACCAAAATTAAAGTAAAATTGTAAACCTATTCATCATAGCGTCATTATTTAATTTTATCTTCTAATTCTTTGACTCTATCTTCTAATTTTTTCGACCTTTTTTCCGCTACATTTGCGTTAATAAACGCTCCCGCTGCAAGAACAAACGCTCCCATAATCCAATACCAATCCACTTTATTCCCCCACTTTTAAACTCAGCTACTTTCGTGCGCTTGAAAGTAATAATCTACTAACTTAGTTAAGAATAAGTCTAATTTTTTACTATGTAATAAGGATTCATGAACATTGGATTATTTTCCTGCTTTTAAATTACTCATCCGTTTTCAATGATGAATAAAGTATTTGCATCCATTATAATTCATAATATAACTAAATAAGAAAATGAAGTATTAGTAAGGGGGAAAACGATGATTGAAACGAACACTGCCCTCGTAACCGGTGGCACGGATGGAATAGGAAAAGCTTTAGTAGTTAAGTTAGCTGAGAGCGGATATACTGTCTGTTTTATTGGGAGAGACCGTACAAAAGGGCAATCTACTTTGCAAATGGCCAAGCAAATACACCCTGAAGGTCATCACCGTTTTTATCAGGTAGATTTATGTAACATGTCGGACATTAAAGAGTTTGCCCGTTCTTTTAAGAAGAATCATACTACACTTCGTTTACTTTATTTAAATGCTGGAACTATCCCACCATCCCATTATACCGAATCAAGCGAAGGAATCGAAACGGCCTTTGCGGTGAACTATTTACACCGTTATTTATTAACTCATCTTTTGCTTGATGAATTAAAGGCTGCTACTCCATCAAGAATTGTCATCACTAGCGCGCCGGGAAGGTCTACGAATAAGTTAAACCTCAATGATATCAATTTAACAAGGGGTTACAAACCCCTCTTAGCGACTGATTGTGCTGCAGAAGCAAACGAAATATTTACCGTTCATATGGCAAAACACTTAGAGAATCTAGGTATTACGATCAACACAATAAATCCTGGCATTGTTAATACAAACATTAGCAGGAATAGCCCTATGCCACTTCGCATTGCAATGAACATCATGGACAAATTAAACATCTCAAAAAAGCCTAGCCTTGTAGCTGACGAATTGTATAAACTCGGTACCTCTTCATCTTTCTCTTCAGTAACTGGTCGTCTTTTTGTAAAAGGAAAAGAAATCACTACTAATAGTTCCATAGTAAATGTTCAAAAAGCAAATAAGCTTTTGGATGTTTCTTTAGAGCTTTGTAATCTTAAAGAATAATGCATATAAGTAGTGGAGATTTTTTTCCCCTTCATGTTGTTAATAGGCAAATGGTAGAACAGCTGCCAAATACACTTTTTATATTGGGACAGCCTTACTGTTGATTTCTCCTTAAGAAAAAGCATATATTGAATTTTTATCTAAGTTAGTACGTCATAGAATGTAAGACTTTCTACCCCACCCCTCTTTATTACTTTCATTCAGAAAGAATAAAGAGAGGGTCTTCTGGAGATAGCCTTTTTACGGCAACAGGTTTGATTTTATTATCTCCATATCACCCTAAATTTCCCTTTATTTTTATCATCTTTTCCATCAATGTGAAGGCTATCTTGCAGAAGCTTCCCTCCTTTTCTAGGTGGTATTATATTTTATTATCTTTGTCTGTTCACTGACTAATATTTCTATAAAGCCCATACACGTATTGACCTTTTCCTATCTATCATCATACTTTCTCTATACGAATCCCATTTTTTTTATTAAAATATTATTCATAAAGCTATTAAAAGAAAGGCGGGTATAACTCTATGACAAATAAAAAAAGGCATAATAAACAACTTACTAGACAAAAAATACTAGATGTGTCAATCAAATTAATAGCTGAAAGGGGCTTTAAAGCGACGACACTGTTGCAGATTGCAGAAAAAGCAGAAGTTTCTGAAATGACGGTCGTTAGACATTTTAAAAACAAAGAAAATATATTGATTGAAAGTTTACAGTTGATTAAATCTGACGTCCCTCGCATGAAAGAATTTGTTGTTACAGAAGCTACATATGATTTAGAAAAGGATTTACCAACAATCGTCTTCATCATTCAAGACACTTTATTAAATAACAATGAGTTAATTAGGATTTTACTGAGAGAAAAAGAATATGAGGCAAAAATAGATAATCAGCTTTCGATGGGACTATTTGATCTCATCATTCATTATTTCGACATTATGAAAGGCAAAAATAGGCTGTGTGAATTAGACTCTGAAGCCATTGCTTATGATTTAATTTCCAGCTTAATAGGGATATTTTTAGTCCGTTCTCGGTTTGAAAATAAATTTACATCCGTTTCAGAAGATGAAGCCATCAAGACATTTATTCAAATTTTCACAAAAGGAATCCAACCTTAATATTTTCCTGTAATTTGGTGTAGTGCTTTACCGTTATTTTATCGAAACGATTGTTACATAGGATAAGTTCTATTGTACTTCTTCTCTTACGGTCATCCCTCGACGGATCTTCCTTCCCAGTAAGAACATACCTATATAATACTGTTTGTTTTTATCCCTTTTGGAACATGCTGCTTTGCGATGATACCTGCTCTATGGTATAAAGCACCCTAACTTTACGATTAAATTATATAAACAAACACCTCTATTGTCATTATACTAAAGTATAAGACAAAGAGGTGTTTTGCCATTGTAAGAAAAGAATCCCGTTAAACAAATTGAATCATTTCTGCTGTTACGTTTAGTTCTTTTATTTTACTACTACGTATTTAGCAATCCTAATTTTTAGCCTTCTTCTTTAAACCCTAAATTAAATAAGTTCATATGATCTTGCCAATCGTCAGGATCATTTAATGTAACGACGATAAGGTCTATTCCATCTTTTGATGCAGTGGATACTAATGTACGACCAGATGCTCTCGTAAAGCCCGTTTTTCCACCTGTTGAATATGGATAATCAAAGAGTAATTTATTTTTATTCCTCCACGTTGAGGTATCTAATACTAGCTCTGGAGGAATAGGGTGTTCTTTCGTTTTAAAAATCTTCCTGAATTCAGCGTTTTGCATCGCGTATTGTGTAAGTAACGCCATATCATAAGCAGTAGAGTAATGGTTCGGGTTATCTAAGCCATGTGGATTCGTAAAGTTCGTGTTCTTCATCCCTAAACTACTCGCTTTTCGATTCATCAGTTTAACAAACTCTTCCTCTGATCCAGCAATGTAATCTGCAATGGCGACAGCAGCGTCATTTCCCGACCTAAGCATGAGACCGTATATAAGATCCTCTAGCTTTACTTGATCTCCTTGTTTCAAATTAATTGAAGAGCCTTCTACCCCAACGGCATCATTACTAATCGTTACGAGCTTTGTTAAATCCCCTATTTCTAATGCTAAAATCGCTGTCATGATCTTTGTAATGCTCGCAATTTTCATTCTTTTATTTATGTTTTTATCATATAAAACCTTTTTAGTATTTTGATCCATTAAAATCGCTGCTTCTGCTGACACTTTTGCATCAATAGAAGCTTTTGGTTTTATCGGTACCATGGCACAAAAGAGAATCATACACACAACGCATAAAATAAGCTTTTTATATTTCATTTTTTTACTCCTTTTTTTCTTGGTCTTATTTCCATTTCTTATCATGAAACGATACGATCTAAATTATTCACACTGTTCACCTCTTAAAAAATCAAAGTACATATTTACAATGAATAGTTTTCCACCTGCCTCAATAAACATGATATAGGTGGGGAAAAGTCAGCTATATCTAAAAAATCATGTAAGAATATGCCGAGGTAATTCAAGCTCCATATTCTTATGGTCAAAATAGAATCGTGAGTTATCACAAGAAAGGTTGGGGTTATTTTGCAAATTCATGTTGTTCAAGGCGGACAAAGTTTGTATGGCATTTCTCAAGCTTACGGTGTTTCCTATCAAACCATCGCACAAGCAAATGAACTTTCTGATCCTTCACGTCTTGTCATAGGGCAAGCTCTCGTCATTCCTATTGTCGGTCGTTTTCATTGGGTTCAATCAGGTCAATCATTAGACATCATTGCACGTATGTATGGTATATCGGTAAATGAACTTGCTCAAATAAACGGGTTACAACTTACTTCCCCTCTTCAAGTGGGGCTTCGTCTTTATATTCCACCACAACCAAAACCAACGATTGATGCATTGATTTATGTCGAACCTAGAGACCCTGTAAGTCAAACGATGATTAATGATGTTACGAATACCGTTGATTCTCTTACGTTTCTCGCCATGTTCAGCTATCGTGCGAATCGCAATGGATCGCTTGATGCGCCACCGATTGCTAACATCCCGGAAATTGCTGCATCAAGTGGCGTTATTAACACGCTTGTTGTGAGTAATCTAGAAGAATTTCAGTTTAGTGCGGATCTAGCTAATGCTTTGTTTAACGATGAATCTGCTCAAAACCAGTTATTTAGGAACCTCATTCAGATTGCAAATGAAGTTGGTTATAAAGATATTCATTTTGACTTTGAATTATTAAATCCAGAGGATCGTGAGTTATATAATAACTTCCTTCGTAAGGCTAGAGATCAGTTTAAGGCTGCCGGACTGATGATATCCACAGCGATTGGGCCAAAAACAAATAATGCAACAACCGGTATATTTGGCGCGCATGATTATGTGGCTCAAGGAAATATCCTTGATTTTACGGCACTCATGACATATGAATGGGGGTACATGCAAAGTGCTCCGCAAGCGATTAGTCCTATCGGTCCTGTACGAGACGTTCTCGAATATGCGACAAGTGTAATGCCCCCATCTAAAATTTTTATGGGACAGAATTTATACGGATATGATTGGAGTGCTCCGTTTCCACCTGAGGGAGGGGCTCCAGCCAAAGCAGTAAGTCCTCAACGAGCGGTAGAAATTGCCATCGAAAGGAATGCTCAAATCGAATATGATTATCAGGCACAAGCACCGTTTTTCCGATATTTTGATGACGGAGGAGCCCTACATGAAGTATGGTTTGAAGATGCTAGAAGCATCCAAGCGAAGTTTAATTTAATTAAACAAACTGGAGTTCGTGGAATTATGTATTGGAAATTAGGTCTATCCTTCCCGCAAAATTGGCTTTTATTAACTGATAATTTTAATATTAGAAAAAGGGCTTAAACCTCTCTCGACTATAGTGGAAAGTGTTCTATAAAGTCCATTGAAGGAATCAATTTGTACAAAGCTCGTACGAACAAGGAAGGTTGGATTTTGAATTTACATTCTAAAATCCAATCTTTTTTATTCGTACGGATAATAACTAAAATGAAGAAAATAGAAGTGTAGCTTTAAATCAAGGTTCGATAATTTGTGTTAAAGATTGTTTACTGAAATAATGTATAAATATAAATCCTGTTGAACTGTTAGCAGGGTTTTTTAATGGTTTAACTTATTGTACGTATTAAGGAAATTTGATAAAAAATTATTAACACCAGCGAGCGATATTAAAGTTGAAGTTAGGAGTTAAACATAAAAAGGTGAAACTTCTATACGTTATTATTCGTATATGTAGCTTATAGAGGAGGTATCATGATGAAAAAGATTATTTTTTTGTTGATCGCTGTGCCATTTTTTTTAATTGGGTGCGGTAGTGACAATGACGTGAATTTAGTAACATATGATAACGGTGAGCTTGAAAAGGAATTAAAGGAAGAAGGGATTCAACCCAAACTACCAACAAAGTTTCCTATTGTTATAGTAGAACATGAACTGAGTATTCCTCCACCTCCGACACCTAAAGGGCAATTCCCAGTATATTATACAGGAGAAAACGGAGAATATTTTGAGTTAATGATATGGGATAGACCGGTTACATGGGAGGAGATCAGTACTTACGAAAAAGTGGACATTAATGGGAATGAAAGTTTTTATATGAGTGATGAAGCATACACAAGTACATTACATTGGGAAGATGGAGATTATTATTATATTTTACAGTATCACCATCAGTCTTCGGAAACGAAAATAACAAAGGGTGATTTAATAAATATAGCTGAATCGTTTAAATAAAGACATCAATTTGAATCTAATATAGAGAAGAAGTTTCCATTTAGTCATTGGCATTTTTTTGAACTGCGAATATAATTATCTAGCCAATAAAATTAAGGATATTTAAGAATGGGGAGCGATTGAGGAACAACAAATAATCGAACCTTTTTATAAAAACTATCAGTTAATCTTCACGAGAGAATCTATTTTGATCAATCTTTTTTCAAATGTTATCAGTACTTTTAAGGTTAGTAAGGTGTTTTGCCCAAATCTTATTCTAAAAAAGTATTTTTATCTACCATACACTTCTAAAGGTAATTTTTAGTAGGCAGATTAAAATCATTACAATTAATCATAAAAATTTCACAAATTTTTACCATATTTATGCCATTAATATACAAAAATATGGTAAATTTAATCTTGTTGGTACATATCCAATTTTTCTCTTTTTCATTTTTTTCTTTTCCCTAGACTTGTTCTAGGGATTTTTTTTGCTAATTAGTTAATAGTCATTTAAATACTAAATAAGAATTCCCTGCTATTTACAACAAGGAATTCACTTTACCTGCTAATTTGTAGTCACTTTTGTTAACTGTTCAATATCTTGAAGTTTATTTTCATGGAAGCTTTGGACGATCTTACTTCCTACAATCACCCCGTCACACAACTCATTCATTTCTTCTATTTGCTCTCTTGAAGAAATTCCGAAACCAGCTAATACAGGGACAGAGCTATTCGCTTTTAACAGCTCCAAAAAGGAATTCAATTGATCGGAGAATTCTTTTCTCTCACCCGTTATACCGGTAACCGTCACAGCGTATAAAAACCCTTGGGAAGTTTGAGCAATTTTCTTCACTCGTTCTGTAGGAGTAGTCAAGGAAACTAATTGAATAATAGAAATTTCTTCATCCATATAGATAGAATTTAGAAGCTCCATTTCTTCTAGAGGAACGTCTGGTATGATGACACCTGATACACCAGCTTCATGACATTTAGCTTGAAACTTTTCAATTCCATAAGAAAATATCGGATTAATGTAAGACATAATGATGAAAGGAATATTGGTTTTTTTCCTAATTGTACTTAGCTCTTCTAAAATATCTTCAAGGGAAACTCCTTCATTAAGTGCCCGCATTCCTGCCTTTTGAATCGTTGGACCATCTGCGACAGGGTCAGAGAAAGGAATTCCTATTTCTATAGCCGTCGCTCCAACTGACTCTAAAAAAGTAATTTTCTCACCTAACGTGTGTAACCCACCATCTCCCGCCATTATATAAGGAACAAAAATCTTTTCCTTTCGTTCCTTTGCAAGTTGCAGTGTTTGATGTAGTTTACTCATAGGAAACTCCTCCTAATTTTTGTCGAATTGTTTCAACGTCCTTGTCTCCTCTTCCAGATAAACAAATCACGATGATGTCTTCTTTTGGTCTATCCTTTGCCTCTTCGATTGCCTGTGAGACAGCGTGAGAGCTTTCAAGAGCTGGTAAAATACCTTCTGTCGTACATAAAAGTTTTAGCGCTTCTAGTGCTTCATCGTCTGTAACAGACGTATACTCTACTCTGCCAATATCCTTTAAATAACTATGTTCAGGTCCTACTCCTGGATAATCTAAACCAGCTGAAACGGAATGTGCCTCTTCAATTTGACCTTGTTCGTCTTGAAGGACATACATTAAAGCACCGTGAAGAATTCCTTTTCTCCCCCTTGTTAACGAAGCAGCGTGCTCTTCCGTTTCTACTCCCGCTCCTCCAGCTTCAACTCCAACTATCTGAACGGAATGATCGTCGATAAATGGGTAGAACATTCCCATTGCATTACTTCCTCCACCTACACAAGCTACCACTAAGTCCGGCAAACGGTTTTCCTGTTCAAGAATTTGTTCTTTCGTTTCTTTCCCAATGACGCTTTGAAAATCACGGACGATTTGTGGGAATGGGTGAGGTCCTAGTACAGATCCCATAATGTAATGAGTGTCCATAACATGTGTCACCCAATAACGTAAGGCTTCATTGACGGCATCCTTCAACGTACCCTTTCCTTGTTTAACAGGTACGACTTTCGCGCCAAGAAGCTCCATACGAAAAACATTTAATTGTTGGCGGCGGACATCTTCCTCCCCCATAAAAATGACGCATTCCAAATCGAATAGAGCACATACTGTCGCAGTTGCAACTCCGTGCTGTCCAGCCCCAGTTTCAGCCACTATTTTTTTCTTGCCCATTCGCTTAGCAAGTAGCGCTTGACCAATCGTGTTATTTATTTTGTGGGCTCCAGTGTGGTTCAAATCTTCACGCTTTAAATAAATCTTTGCTCCACCAATCTTCTTCGTTAGATTTTCCGCAAAATACAATGGGTTTTCTCTCCCAATATATTGCTTCAAATAGTAGGAAAGCTCCTGCTGAAACTCTTCTTCTTGGATTGCTTGAGTATACTCTTCTTCTAGCTCTATGACCGCTTTCATTAACGTTTCTGGAACGTATCGTCCCCCGTAAGGACCGAAATGACCTTTTTTAGTTGGCTGTTCGTAATTGTTCATTTTGATTCTCCTTATCCTTAAGCTTTGCAAAAGCTTTTTGAGCCTCTTTTACAAAAGCTTTCATTTTATCTTGATTCTTCTTCCCGTTCACTTCAACACCTGAGGAAACATCAACCATTTCTGGTTTAACTCTCATAATTGCTTCTGCTACATTTTCCGAGGTTAATCCACCTGCCAACATTACTTTCTGCTGGTTCCGCTTAAATGTTTCTAATAAATCCCATTCAAATGTTTCTCCACTTCCCGCCTTGGCTCCGTCGAACAATAGATAGTCACTGTCGTACTGTTGAATCTCACCTAGGTCTGTTGTTTCAGTTACACTTATCGCTTTTATAATCGGGTAAGGAATCTGCTTTATATATTCTGCGTTCTCTTTTCCGTGTAACTGAATCATATCGAGTCCGACCGTCCGGGCTGTCTCAAGAACTTCATCAAGCGGAGCATCTACGAATACTCCTACTGTTTTCACATTGTGGTCAAGTGTCTTTACAATGTTTTCTGCTTCCTTTACGGATACCTTTCTTCGACTTTTAGCAAAGACGAACCCAATCATATCAGCCCCTGCTTCAATCGCGTTTTGAGCATCTATTGGAGAAGTAATTCCGCAAATTTTCACTGTCACACTCGCTCACCTCGTTTCATTACCTTTAACTGCTGCATCGTTTCGTCGATATTTTCGCTTTTCATCAACGTTTCACCGACTAGTATTCCTCCTACATTTGAGTTCGTTAGTCGCTCTACATCTAAACGTGTTTTGATACCACTTTCACTAATTACCGTAATATCCTTTGAATGGACGAGATTAGATAACTGCTCCGAAACCGCTAGATCAACCGTAAACGTGTTCAAATCACGATTATTAATCCCTATGAGCGTTGCACCTAGCTGCAAAGCGGTCGTAAGTTCCTGTTCATCATGTACTTCCACTAACACCTCAAGGTCTTGCTGCAGGCAATAGTGATAAAGTGAGGTTAACTCGTCTGTCGTTAAAGCTGCAACAATCAACAGGATAATATTCGCACCCGCTTCTTTGGCGCGATCAATTTGAACAGGGTCGATGATAAAATCTTTACATAAAAGAGGAAGGTTAACGGCTTTTCTTACCGCTTTTAGATCTTCTATACTTCCTTTAAAAAATGCTTCATCCGTCAAAACAGAAATCGCGTCAGCACCAGCTCTTTCATACATTTTCGCTTGAGAGACAGGATCAACCGTCATTTTAATATCCCCTTTTGAAGGAGAAGCTCTTTTAATCTCTGCAATTATCGCGATTTCTTTTTTGTCGATTAGATTCGCTTGAAAACGACGCTGTTTCATCGATTCACTAGTGGAAAAGGACTGCTCTTTATGCGTTACAACCTCTTCCTTCTTTTTAGCGATAATTTCTTTTAAAATGGACGTCATACTGTCACCCCCTGCTTTTTATTTTGAGTTATTTTTTGAATTTCTCTTAATTTATTTAGTGCGGAGCCTGATGTAACACTTTCCCTTGCGACTTTAACGCCTTCAGCAATGCTTTCTACCTTATTGGCGGTGAACATCGCTAGCCCTGCGTTAAGTAATACCGTATCTAAATGGGCGCCTTCTTTTCCTTTTAGAACATTTAAAAGAATTTCTGCATTTTCTTGTGGACTTCCACCTTTAATGTCTTGAAGACTATATAGTGGTAAGCCGACCTCCTCTGGATGAAGATCAAATGGTTTTATTTGCTTATTTTCTACTAATAAACATTTATTCGTCCCTAAAGGAGAGGCTTCATCCATTCCCGCTGCACCATGAACAATTATGGAGCGTTTTTGATCGTTACTCGCCATTACCTCTGCAATTCGAGGCATATATTCTTGTTGATAAACACCCATTAATTGATACGAAATTGGAAGTGGATTCGTTAACGGACCAATGACATTAAAGATCGTTGGCACTCTTAGTTCCTTTCTAACCTTCATAATCTTCTTCAGTTTCGAATGAACTGTCGGAGCAAACAAAAAAGTTAGTCCAGTTTGTTGAAGGAGCTCTTCAGATTCCTTCATTGTCATCCCCATATGAATCCCTAGTTCTTCTAAAACATCGGAACTTCCAGATGAACTCGAGATACTACGGTTTCCATGTTTTGCTACTGTCAATCCAGCCCCTGCAAGCACGAAGGCTGTTGTTGTACTAATGTTAAAGCTTCCTACTCCGTCTCCACCCGTTCCACAAACATCAATAATATCGTTTTCGGCAACAGAGAAGGTTTGTGCATTTTCTTTTAACACCGATACGAGGGCCGCAATTTCTTCCGCCGTTTCCCCTTTTGTCCGCAGAGCAAGTAAGAAGGCTGCAATTTCCGTTTCCTTAACAGAGTCACTAAGTAGTTGAGCGGCAGCTTCTTTCATTTCATCAAAAGAAAGCGATTGTCGTTGACTAAGCTTGTGTATATACTGTTTCATCGTGACTCTCCTTTGTAATTTCTTGTAAGAAATTTGCTAAAAGTTTTTTACCAGATGCTGTTCCTATCGATTCTGGATGAAATTGTAATCCGAAAACGGGATAGTGATTGTGCTGAATCGCCATGATTTCCCCGTCATCCATCGCCTTTGCTGTGACTACTAATGGACTACTGTTATGAAAAGATCTGACGGCTAATGAATGATACCTCATGACTTGAAGTGGTGACGGTAAATAACTAAACAACCCACTTCCGTTGTGTTGGATTGGAGATGGCTTTCCGTGGCGAATGGTTGTCGCTTGCTCTACCTTCGCTCCAAACACCTTCCCAATTACTTGGTGTCCTAAACAAATACCTAAAATAGGCTTTTGCTGATAAAATTCCTGCACCAACTCTTCACAAATTCCTGCATCATCCGGTGTACCTGGACCAGGAGAAAGGACGATAGCCGTTGGGTCCATTTCTTTCACTTCTTGAATTGTTACTTCATCATTTCGTTTCACAAGAACGTCTTCACCAAGTTCACTTAAATACTGATATAAGTTATACGTAAACGAATCGTAATTATCTACTAATAAAATCATGCTTTTACCTCCAATAACGCTCTCGCTTTTTTCATCGTTTCTTCATATTCCATTTCAGGATCGGAATCATACACGACACCTGCGCCTGCTTGTACATAAGCTTTCTCGTCTTTTACAATCATTGTGCGAATCGCTAAAGCGAGGTCAAGGTCTCCAGTTGCACTAATGTAACCAACCGCTCCTGAATAAAGTCCTCTCTTTGTGCCTTCTAACTCATTTATAATTTGCATCGCTCTTATTTTTGGTGCCCCTGAAACCGTTCCAGCTGGCAAGCACGCTTCAATTACCTCAACATTATCCACGTCTTCTTTTCGCTTACTTATTACTTCTGAAACGAGGTGCATCACGTGTTTATATCGTTCAATCTTTTGATACTCCGAAACCACAACGCTACCTATTTTGCTCACTCTTCCTAAATCATTTCGAGAAAGGTCAACAAGCATATTATGTTCTGCTAACTCTTTTTCATTTGTTTTTAATTCCATTTCTAACGCTTTATCTTCTGTTACCGTCTTTCCTCTTTTCCGTGTTCCTGCAATGGGATTCGAAACAAGGTCCTCGCCATTTGCTTTAATAAAGCTTTCTGGTGACGTTCCTATCACAACATAGTCACGAAGGTCAAGGTAATACATGTATGGAGAAGGATTTTCTTTCCGTAAACTTCGATAATAAGAAAATGGATCTCCTGTAAAGTCAGCTTCTAGGCGTTGTGATAATACCACTTGAAAAATGTCACCTGCACGTATATGATTTTTCGCTATTTCAACATTCTCTAGAAACTTTTCTTTTTCAATATTAGAGACGAAAGAAAGTTTTTTAGTATCAGCTTGAACGTTTTCCGGAATCGTATTTTGTTGAACTTCCCGTTTTAGCAATTCATTTCGTTTCTTTAAGTCTTGTAGTGAATAGGAATTCTCTAAATCTAACGCAAGCAAGAAAACCTTCTCTTCTAGGTGATCAAAAATGATTAACTGGTCATAAAGCAAGAAATGTACATCTGGCATTCCTAATTGATCTTGAGGCACACCCCCAATTTTTTCCGTTTGACGGATAACATCGTACGCAACATAGCCAACTCCTCCTCCAATAAAAGGAAAGGGTAACGAGATATTCTCGCATTTTTTTATCGTTTCAAATAAAGTTCTAAGAAGACTGCCTGTTTTTTCAACTCGTTTATTGTTTATCGTAATTTCTGATTCAGGCCCTACTCCCTTCACTTCTCCATAAGGATTTCGCCCAATAAAGGAATATCTACCACTCTCTTCATGTTTAGCGGAGCTCTCTAAAATAAATTTTTGTTCACCGGTAATTTTTTGGAATAATTGAATTGGAGTATATAAATCGCCTGCTAGCTCGATCAAATCATACTGTATCATGTCTGTTGGTTGTGTCATTGTATTTCCTCCTATTTACGTTCGAATATATATAAAAAATCCTCCATAAACACAAATGTGCTTATGGAGGACGAATAGACCGCGGTGCCACCTCTCATTGGAGTATGTATATACTCCCTCTTTTAGGTACGGGACAAATCATCCGATACCCTATCCTTTTAACGGTGGAATTCCGGGCCTTCCTACTCTTGTTCAAAAAGCCTCTCGTAAGTCCATTCCATTCCATGTATCGTACTAAGCTCTCAGCTATACTTAGTTCTCTGTAACGCGTCCATGGAATATACTACTCTTACTCAACAATTTACTTTATTCAGTTTAGGTAACGTGTCATTTTCTTTTAAAAAACACAAAAAGGGTCCCCATCCTAAAGGATGAGGAACCCGTGGTGCCACCTTTTTTTATGATCAAACATTCATTTGATCAACTCCATCGGTATCAGGGCGAATTGCCGTTAATACCAGTCTCTTGTAACGATGAGACATTCGCCAAAGCCTACTCCAATTGTTTCGGTTTGGAAGCTCCGAAGTCCATTCACTTTCTTCTCCACACTGGTTCGCACCAACCACCAGCTCTCTTAAGCTTCAAAAAAAGTTACTACTCTTCATCTACGCTATGTTATGCCGATTTAAGATGTATTTATCATAGACCATTTTTTTTTCGTTGTCAACAACTTAATTCGACATTTTTTTCATTTTCGCTTCAATCTTCTTCTTCCAATCCTCTGCAAGATCAGGTTGGTCAAGAAGGCGTTGCAACTCATTTTTATCGTTATTTTCATGAAAAAGAATTTGATTGGCACGTAATATACTAATTTCATTTTCCTTACGTTCCACTAATTCAATAGGCGATTGGAGAGTTATCTCTCCTCCTTCTACTACACGAAAAAAATAACCTGTGTAGCCTTTTTCAACAATATACTGTAATAATTTCGGCGATTGATTAAACTTAGAAATCGTCGCACAAGGAATTCTTCCTTGTGAAACTTGTAAAAGACAATCACTCACCTTATAGATGTCGCCAATCATCACGTCCCGTTCCCTCATACCACACAGTGTCATATTTTCACCGAAGGCAGGCAGGACAAGAGAATGTCCCAAATACGATTTCCAAAAAGCATAATGCTCAAAAGGGTAGGCACAAATGACTCTATCTACACCCCCATGGAATGTATGGTTAGCGACATCATCCCCAACGATTCCATGTTTACTTACTTGCAGTACTTTTACCGGTTCTTTTTGGATTCCTGATTTGTATGCTTGATTTTTATATGTTAACTGTTTCGGTAGCCCGATGGCTAATGAATGAATGTTCATTTTCACTTTATGCAAACTCAATATGGACAGAGTCACATACTGGTTGATAGCCTATTTCCATATATATTTTATTGGAGGTTGGGTAGTTTAAATCAGTATATAACGTGCAAAAATCGTATTTCTCTAATAGTTTCAAAGATAACGACTTTACGACTGAACTACCGTAACCCTTTTTACGATAGGCGTCCGGTGTATAAACAAAGTTAACACTACAACCTTTTTCTGTATGTCTTGCTCTCCTTGCCATCGACACAGGAACCCCGCCAACTTTCCACAAGTATACCGATTCCTCTTTCTCAATCATCTCCACCGCTCGTTTTTGTGCGTCTTCAGGAGTGATTTCGCCTTCACCTGTATCCTCAACAAACCCTATAATCCAGTTGGCAACGAGGTCTATATCTTTTCGATTAGCAAGAATAAACTCTCCTTCTGACAACGGAATGTCTGTAACTTGATGAAGATCATAAATTCTTTGTTGCATTTTCGTCTGAAACGGTTTACCTGTAATCTGCTCCCACTGCCCCGCAAAATGAATCGCACAATTCTTTTCAGCTACGACTCCCGGAATAGAGATCTTTTTCTCGAGAAGGTAGTGAATCATTTTTTGATGAACGTCTATTTCTCTTCCTTTAGTACAAGTTAGAATCAGTGCATGGGGAGGTGTCATCACGTAGACCCCTATAAGTTCTTCCTCATAAACAGCTGCTAAGAAAGCATCTGGATAGCGATCATATTCAAGCATTTGATTAATAATACCAATCGGCAAATTATTCTTTGCTTCATTTTTTAGTAAATAATCATAGACTTCATCCTTAAACGTTTTAGGATCTTCGAATTGTTTGATTTTCATATTTTTCACCTCAAGAAATTACATTCGACATTTATTATATTTTTCCTGTTCCATTCAATTATTTTATTGTACCATACTAATTTTCAGTATTATCAAATAATTAATTACTATTCCAAATTTCATTTTACCTTTAGCTTACGAACATTCATTATATTAAGATGATTTTTTGCGTATTGTTCATTCAAGAAAAACACTTTTCAGCATGATTCATATGATGGTAGTAGTAGCAATAGAATACTACCTATTTATGTCGATTCTTATTTAAAAGAATCGTTCACTCTTATGTAAAGGATTGGTTTGGTTTGATTGATAAAAATCGTTTGTTAAAAGAGATCCAAAAACGTGTACAGGTGATTAAAGAAAAACAATCGGAAAATGGTGCCTGGTATTTATGTAGTGATCCCGGGGTATTGTATGACTCTTTTTTCGTCATGACGTTAAGAGCCATCGACCATTCTGATGAAGCGTTTATCCAAGATATCGTCGAATATATTTATACTCAACAAGATGACAATGGTGCCTGGAAATTGTATGAAGATGAAAACCCAGGAAACTTAACCTCTACTCTCTCCGCCTATAATGCGCTCCTCTCTTCAGGATATTTTAAACAAACGGATGAAAATATGAAAAAAGCAGAAAAGCAAATTCTTTCAATGGGAGGAATAAATAATGCGCATTTTTTAGCTAAAGCAATGTTAGCAGCTAATAGTCAGTATAAATGGTGTTTACCCGTCCCTATCTATAGTATTTTCATCCCACAAACTTTCCCCTTAAATTTTTTTGATTTAAGTTGCTATGCTAGAGTTCATTTTGCTCCGATGATGATTTTAAATACAGTGAAACCTCCTGTCAGAGCGGAATCATCTCCAGATTTATCCCACCTCATTCTCCCTTCATCGAACGTTAAAGAAACATTACTTTCCTATCGACCTTCGCGAAAGTTTATCCACCCGATTAAAAGAAGTGCCTTATCTAAAACAGAAAAATATATTCTTGAAAGGATAGAACCAGATGGGACTCTTTATAATTATACGTTAGCAACTTTTTTAATGATTTATAGCTTATTAGCACTTAACCATGATCCATCTGATCCACTTATTCTTAATGCCATCTCATCGATCAAAGCAAACGCTTGTCAATTAAACGGTCTTAAACATATAGAGAATGCGCCCTCAACCATATGGGATACTGCTTTACTTAGCTATAGTTTACAAGAAGCAGGAGTTCTACGTGATGATCCTGTAATCGATCAATCTGTAAATTATTTAATTCGCTATCAGCAAACCGAGAAAAGTGATTGGGCTATTCATAATCCCAATATTGCTCCAGGCGGATGGGGATTCTCTGAGAATAATACAAAGAACCCTGACATTGATGATACGACGGCAGTGCTCAGAGCAATCTACTTACAATCGAAACAAAACCCAAATATTATGAACCAATGGCAAAGAGGATTACATTGGGTGCTCTCTATGCAAAATGACGACGGGGGTTGGCCAGCTTTCGAGAAAAATGTGGACAACTTTTTAATTGGTAAGCTACCTATCCAATATGTGAAAGAAGGAGCATTGGATGCCTCCTCTGCTGATTTAACCGGTAGAACACTTGAATTTTTAGGGAATTATGTACATTATACGAAGGATGATCTGTTTATTCAAAAAGCCATCGAGTGGTTAAAGAAAGAACAAGAAATGGATGGTTCATGGTACGGAAAGTGGGGCGTTTGTTATATTTATGGTACATGGGCTGCTATTACAGGATTATGTGCCGTCGGTGTTGATAAAGACGACCCAACTATCCAAAAAGCGAAAAATTGGTTGCTCTCAATTCAACAACAGGATGGAGGATGGGGCGAATCCTGTTCTTCTACTATTAGGCGACGATATACTCACCTTCCCTACAGTACGATTACGCAAACAGCTTGGGCATTAGACAGTTTAATTGCTATCCATGATTACCCTACAGACGAAATAAATAAAGGAATCGACTGTTTAATGAGCCATACAATCAATTATACGTATCCAACAGGCACAGGATTTCCCAACCTAACTTATTTTCATTACCATAGCTATAGCGATATCTTCCCTTTATTAACGTTAAGTCATTATTATCAGAAATATTACTAATAATGGTTGGCACCTATGACTACCTGAGTTTATGGTAATAATTTCATAGATTGTAGAGAACTCCCTCCTCTCATTTTCCTCTAATTGAAAAAAATACCCTACCCGATGTATTTTATTCCTATCCCCTAATTTCACTTCCTATAGATTTTAGACAAACAATGGGGAATGACCATACGAATTAGGTCATTTTCCTCTTTGACAAAAGCTCTACTATTTCCATGCACCTAAAAAGTCGTCACTCCAATTGCGTTAAATGATTACATTATCTTGCATGTATTTCTCAAATTGCAAACCGGTTTAAATGTTGGTTATTGACTTGTCTTGAATTTACCGCTTTAAAGGAGTTGCGACAAGTAGTTAGACGATTACTTAAACTGGTAAGCTTGAATTAGACAAGCATTTATCCTTTGAAAATAAGTGAAATGAAAGCTTATTTCAGCGTGACGTGTCAAAATCAAATAACACAACAGTTCTCATGCTAAGAAGTCCATTATAAAAGACATTAAACAAAAGGTCTTTTAATTTCTATTTAACTAACGCAATTAACTTATCAGTCATTTCTTTTGGAACAGTATAAATTGTAGTGGTTTCATCCGTATTCATTAAGGTACTTTTTTGTCCCTTTTCACCTAACCACAAATGAAAACTTTGCTGATTATCATTTGTGTAGACGACATCCAAATAAAATTCAGGATTAAGGATATTCACGTCGCCCGGCTCTTTCATTGCTGCTGAAAATATACTTTTAAATGTTTCAAAAACTTTATCTTCTTCAAAAACCGTTGGATTGACTCCTTTTGACTTTGAAATACTAATTTTTTCAATTTCACCTTCTATTATTAAGTTATCATTGTCTTCTGATTTTAAGTCAGATATATTTGGTTCTGTTTTCTTAGTAGGATTTTCTTCGGATTGGCACCCAAAAAGAATAACAGACAATAATGTTATAGATAAAAACAGGATAATCTTTCTCATTTTGTAACCTCCAAATCGTCATTTACTACTATTCAAATTAGACGAAGAAAACCATTTAAAGTTTCAGTTAATTGTATTTTATCAGAAAATTATTTCCCATCCATTTTAGTCAAAAACAACACGAAAACAGCCTTACTTAAAAAGGAAGGTTCTACTTATTCTGACCATTGGATATTGAATGGTAAAGATTGTGTTCTCTCCTTTTCATCTTACTAGCATAATTACTTCGATATCTATCATCATTTACTTAATTCAACAAACTACATGATAAAATAATAATCTGCTCATAAGTGAGCAGATTATTATTTACTTCATTTTCCTTTTCAAAAAAAGCACTAAATGAATACACCTTATTTTATAAATAGACATATGCTTTCCTCAGATTCCGAATCCATAGTTAGCTATTTCTTTGTAAAATTCAACTTGATTCTTTCCTAGTGACTTTGCTCGGTACAAAGCCTTATCTGCTTGTACCATTAATGTATCTAAATCGGTTCCATCGTTTGGATAAATACAAACCCCTATGCTACTTGTCGGAAAGAAGGGTTGCCCTGCGATCTTAAATCCTTCAGAAAGATACTTTTGAATCCTTTTGATTACTTGAAGAATATCCTTCTCTTGTTGAAGGTTTGGTAATACAAGCAGGAACTCGTCACCACCTAAACGGGCTAGTATATCTGCTGTTCGAATGGACTGTTTGATGGTCTGACCAAATAGGCGAATAAATTCGTCACCAACATCATGACCATAACGGTCATTCACCTTCTTAAAATTATCTCCATCAATATAACACAATGCCATACTTGCATTGGCATTATCTACATTTTCTTTCATGTCCTCAAATACACTTTTTACGTACCGTCGATTGGGAAGTTTCGTCAAACTATCATGGTAAGCCATGAATTTCAATTCTTGTTCCAGCTTCTTACGGTCTGTTATCTCTCTTGAAACATATACGATAGACTCGATGGTACCTTGTTGGTTATAAATCAAATTTGCCTTCATTTCTATCCATATCTCGTTCAAAGTAGACGTTGAGAGTAAACACTCAAAAAGGCTATCTTCTTCATGATTTATCACATTCAATACATATTGATTCCATCCATCCCGAAAGGTGGACATGATAAATTCATTCCAGTTTCGACCAATCATCTGCGTAACATTATACTCTAGTAACTTTTCATGTGAAGAGGATGCATAAGAAATCTCCCCTTCTCTGTTCGTAATCATAATGAGATCATGAGTATTTTCTGTAATAAGTCGATACAATTCTGCTTGTCGTTGAACCTCTGAGTCGTCATCTTGATTCTCCATACTATCTGGTTGAAGTGAAGTGTTTACGGGAATCCGTTTTCTTTCAGCAGGAATGGAATAGATCGTCTCTTCATCGCCATCCTTTTCTAAACGTTGTTGCGGTGAAAGGTTTCTAATGATGGCAACGATATAGAGACATTTCCCCTCTACAATAACCGGTGAGAGTGATATTTCAGCAGCATGATAATGAAAACATGAACCTTCATATGTATGGGCCTTTTGAGTAGTAAAAACATGATCAAATAGCTTCTCTATCCGTCTTTCCCTTTCATTTGGAAAGACTTCTTCCACTGTTTTGCCTCGTAACGGTTCTCCAAACCATCTATTCGCTTTCTCATTCGCAAAGTAACATTGATAAATAGAATCAGCTCTTTCGATTATATAAACAAAATCGTCCATTTGATCAAATAACAGTCGACACCCTTCTGGTGAAGGTAATTGATTTAATTCACTCATGCAGATGCCCCCTCGTACCGCTATAAGTAATTGTTTAGCGTGATGATGACGGTTTTGAAAAGCTAATTACTTACTATTCATTATGGATTATGAGCCTTTAATTCATTCACCCATTCATTTTTAGGACGGTTACCTCTTCTCTATCCTTCACGTCTCTATCCTTCACCAGCCTACCCTATCCTTTTGGTTGTACTTGAACAGGCAACATCTATTCCTTTTTTCTTTATGTACCTACATGCCACAAAAAATCATAATCGAAAAAAACCCTTAACCCACTTATTCCTGTTTAAGATATGCGAAAAAAGTATCCATTTTGAAATCATTCAAAATGGATTATACTGTCTATTATCATATTGGATCACATCATTTTGAGTCCTTCCTTCTTTACCTATTATGGAAAAACTGTTATTGATGTTTGATTTTAACAAGAAGAAGCAGGAGGAATACTTTGGGCAAAATTAAAAATATTATCAGGATCATATTTTGCTTTGACCTGTTGAAGTCGTTCAAAGTTATCACCATAGTATTCTTGACCATAATTTTTTAGTCCTAAATCTGGTACATTGACATACGAACCGATTACATATGGGCTAAGTTCTGTTCGTGTTTGTTGAACTAATTCAATGTTTTTCTCAGCTTTTGATTCCTTTGTCCATTTAGCATTCCATTCCATATAATATTTTGTACTCCGCCAGAAGAAAGCAGTCTGATTAGTTGGGATACTATTCATTTGTCCACCTGAATTAAGGAAGAAGAAATTAGATGTTCCTGTTGTATTTTCGAGGAATTCTCGAATGGTGTTAAGTCCTTCATCAGGCAAGGACAGCTCAACCCAACTAGAAGACCACGCAGAGTTTTCGACGTCAAATAACGGTTCATTAGGAATCCAAAACTCTATAGCTTCTAGTAGTGTAACCTCTTTAACCAAAACCTTGATAGGCGTTCCAATCGCAGTTAGAGGAGCAATCAATTTTTCTAGCTCTGTTTTTCCGCCTAAAAAAATCCCCCTTGAACTTAGTAATCCATTCTCTTCAGAAAAGACCTCTAAAACGGAACCTAATCTTACATCAACAGTTGGCGACCATTGTTGCCAACCATCGATTACTTCCTCTAATTGTTCCCACGGCCATATTACTTCATAAATCCCTACTTGAAAAGGAGCTGAGCGGACTTTAAACGTATAGGATGTAATAATTCCAAAGTTTCCGCCTCCACCACCTCGGATCGCCCATAATAGGTCAGGATTGTTATCTTCATCAACAGTCAGAACGTCACCATTTGCATCAACAATCGTGGCTGCTATAATATTGTCTGAAATTAAACCCGTTGTCCGCTGAACAGCCGTTATTCCACCACCCGTACTGATTCCACCTATTCCAACGTTTGGGCTGTCTCCAAAAGGAGCTAATACCCCCTTCTGAGCAAGTGCCTTCACAAGAGGTCCTACACGGATTCCGGCTTCAACCGTAGCCGTTCCATTTTCTTTATCCAGTTGGATGGTTCTCATTTGACTAACATCAATGACCATTCCTCCGTTTACTTGTGAAAAATCCTTCGCTAGTGAGTGTCTGCCACTCCTCATCCGAATCGATACATTATTCTCGCGTCCCCACTTTACTGCATTAGAAACATCTTCAATTTGCTGAGCAAACACAAACACGATGGGAAATGCGTTAGTAAAAGGATTCCAATTCATACGTGCTTGATCATACCCAGGGTCATTAGGATAAATTACCTTTCCTGTTAATTTTGTTTTTTTATCCATTGTATTCACCTCTAAATTTGATTCATCAATAATCTACTTATTCATTAAAAAACCCTCATTACATATAAGATATGGGTATTCATTCATTCGGTGACCTCTCATGATTACATGAATTGAATAATAAATCTTAACTTCCTCGTTTAGGTAAAATTTTATAGTTAATATGTCAAATCAATTTCGTTGCTATGGTTAAATATCCGTTCTCTTTTTCAATTGTCCCTTTTGTTTGAACGACATTGATTAATTTTTAGCTACATCTGTACAGACAAAATGACGAACAAATCGCACACAAAAAGGTTCTTAATGTAAGTTGTAAGGAAAGTATTCTCAACATGGTTATCTTGATGAAAAGGAAAACACTTAAGTAAACATTCAAAGTAAAGAGGGTTCGGTAAGGGCAATAGACGAATCGAAAATGGAAAATAGGGTGTGGGATGTAATATAGGAAAAAATTCCATGATTGTGAAGAGGCGTTTGTTTGTTGAGCAAAAAATGAAAGCAGAATACCTCTCACTAAAAGGAACGTAACAATATTTTTCTTCATAATGTATAGGAGTGTAATGTATGTAAAAAGTGAGGTGAAAAAGTGGGTGTTTCAACACGAAAAAATTTATTGTTGCTGTTTATAGCGATTGTTATTCTCTTCTTTTTAACTGTCTTCACTATTATTGGAATAGTCATTTTTAATGCAAAGACCATTGTGGTACCTGATGATGTTGATGGGATTAATCTTGCTTTGGCCGAAGCTGAGGAAGGCGATATTATCTTAGTAAAAGCCGACGGCGGTCCATATTTTGAAGAGGTCTCCATTGATAAGGATAATATAAAGCTGATTGGGATTGGGAAAGAAAAGCCTATTATCAATGGAACTAACATGTTAGGAGTAGGAGTAGAGATTAATAATTCTAACGTGCTCGTACAGAATTTTATTATTCAAAATTTTGCTACTGCCATTCGTATTTTTGATTCAAATCACAACATGATTAAGGAAAATGACGTTAGGGGCAATGGTTTTGATGGTGTATTAATAGATACTTCAAATAGGAACATAGTGAAAGGAAATCATATTAAAGACAACGGTGACGATGGAATTCTCTTAGCCAGTTCAGACATCAATATGATTAAAAAAAATAACATAGAGGGTAATGATCAAGGGATATTAATAAATAATGAATCCATGAACAACGTCATGGGTGGAAATGAGGTAAAAGGGAATACAAATGAGGGGATCAGCATAGAAGAAACCTCTACTAACAACACACTTATAGGGAATCAAGTTATGGATAATGGATTGGATGGTATTAGCTTACAAAATTCACTTAGCAACCTATTTATAAAAAACACGGTTAATGATAATGATGTTCATGGAATAAGTTTAGTCAATTCAGTTCGTAACCAATTTAAAGGGAACACGGTTAATGCTAATAGAGTTGATGGGATTTTATTAACCTCCTCTAACGACAACGTCTTGAAAGGGAATACAGCTAATAATAACGAAACAGGCGATGGAATTTTTCTCTCAACTTCTAACGGTAATACGATTAAAGGGAATAAGGTGAATGGGAATGGTAGTAGTGGGATTATCTTATCCCTCAATTCAGATACCAATATGGTTTTAGATAATTTCGTCCTAGATAATGGAAACAATGGGATCTTCCTAAACGTATCTAATGAAAACTTAATTCAAGGGAATAAAGCAAATGATAATGATCTTACTGGTATTTTATTAACCTCAGACTCGAACGGCAATGATGTCTTTTTTAATCGTGCATTTGGTAATGACAATTTAGATATAAGAGACCTTAATGTAATGCCACCTCTTAACACCTTTATAGGGAATATTTGTGATTTTTCTAGTCCCCCTACTATTTGTGAATAGCATCCATTCGGGTGCTTTTTTGGTTGACGTCGGATTCATGACGCGAAGCTAAACACTTATCATTACTGGTTTAACTTGTACTCAACATTACGATATGTCTTAGTGCTTCTAGATATTTAATGGTTATATCTTTGACCTTCTTTACTAAGTCCTCTATGTATTTTTGATGCTCATATAATTTATTATTTGCAAGACTATTTCTAAAACTCACTCTCCGCCAAACGCCATTATCATAGAAAATTCAAAAAATATAATTTGAGAGTTAAATGAAATAGAGAATAATTTGTTTTAGCGACTCCATTACTGAGAATACAGTTCTAGTATTTTTTGTATGGGTAAATTATCAGTATTACTCATATCAATAAAATAAGGTAGCTGCCATTCTTGTGTTTTAATCGCTACTTTGCTCGTCGGACTATCCCAACTAGGATAAACTCTCATTGCCATTTTGCCATTGGTAGTATTTGTTTTAAAAATATTTTGTTTATAAAGAATTCCTTTTGGGAAAATAAATTGACCAAACTCATTAATATTCATCGAGGTATTAATAACCAATAAATCAGGTGCCTGTTCATATGAAAAGGGTTGATTTTTATTATTTTCATCTTTTTCCCAAAAGGAAACAAACTGACCTACTTTAGTGGGTGTTTTTTTTGCGATTCTAAAGCGAACTGACCTAGAAGCTAGTTGAAATGTTCCAGCACCATAATTAGAATTTTGTTTTTCTTCTTGAATCGATTTTAACGTTAAATGATTAGGTTCATAAATAATTTCATTTAAATGAGTTAATGCTTTTAAAAAACCTGTCACTTCTCTCCTCCTCAATTTTTCTTTTATTTAATAGGTTCGTTCCCTCTCATTGAATGTTCTCTATCCCTTTAGATAGTACGGTTTTGATTCTTATGACTAGGAGTTGCCTAGTTCTCTTCATCTTGCTTACCTAATTTATAATAAAAGGTTATATTATAGCGCTCTTACACAAGCCAAAGTGCTTCGCTAGGTCTATTCTTTCATGCTATCGTTTTCAATTACTATCCCTTACTCACAGCAATTCACCTAACTTCATTTCGGTCTCTAATTATCCTTATGTATTCCTATAGCCTATTCTAGATTTAAGGTGCTCTTTAAGTATACATCTTTCTGTTTGTTAAAGTGTATAAATAAGCGAACGTTTGAGATCAACTTTATGTATTATGCAGATTGATTAGATAATAGAATTTTAAAGTTTAAATAAAGTTCAGTGTATGGTTCTAGTACAATTACTGAAAATTTTCTCAGCTATTGAAAAAAACACCCTACCCGATTAAAGTTCATTCGATTAGGGTATTTGGGTTATAAAAAATGCTAATTGACTTATTTTCTGTGTCAACTATCTGGGGGATATGAGAAAATCCGTGAATAGAAAATTTTCAATAGATCCCTTTTGGATTACTTAAGATGAGTTGTCATTGACCTTTATTAAACTAACAAAAAAAAGAGCCTGTTGACTCTTAATTTGGACAATCCACTGGTCCAAACGATGTCCCACACTTATTTCCTTGAAAGATATTATTGTCATCATCTTGAATATCAAGGATGAAATTGAAGAATGCTCGATTGTTAAGTACTTGATTGCCCGTTGAGTCAACATCTAAAAATAACCCGACAGCTCCATTAGAAAGAATATGATTTTTCTCAATCGTATTATTAAGACTTTCTTCAAACATAATTCCGTCACCTTCGTTTTTTGTAATCGAATTATGGCTGATTACATTCTCTTGCGCAAGTGTTCCGTCTTCATCTTCTGTAAATCTAATCCCAATTCCATTTCGATGGATAGTATTGTGATTAATGGTGTTGGCAATGGCACCCCCAAAAAGAATACCTTCTTCAATGTTTCCAATAATTTTATTATTTATAATCTTAATTTCTTGATCAAAGGTTTCTAGATCGTTCCGAAGAAAGATACCAATTGTATTTTCCTTGACTACGTTTCGTTTAAACATGATATTAAAGGTTCGATCCGCAATACGAATTCCATTCCGCTGATTGCCAATCATTTTGTTATTCATCACGAGATGATCCAGAGTATCTTCATCTACAAGGAGCCCATCCTCCCCATTGTTAAGTAATCGATTACCTATGACAATATTATTCTGAGTATCATCATCGATAATAAGACCTGTCTCTCCATTTTCAATAGCTACATTCCCAATCAGAATATTAAAATCTCCATCAATTTTAATGCCGTCTTCATCTATTGTTCTAATCACTTTATTTCCAATTAATATATTTTCACTCCCATCAACTTCAAATACATCCTCACCTGTACTATCAATAATCTTATTTGCAATAAAAATTTCCTGGTCTTGAGCGTCAATCCCTGTATCATTTCTTTCCATCACATTCCCTAAGGTCAGACTATTAGGAGAGGAGATAAGAATCCCAAAAACTTCATTATCATTACTTTCATTTCCAATCACGATATCCTTTTCGGAAAGGTCGATTCTTATGCCATCGAGGTTCTGATTGGTTTTATTGCTTAACACAAGATTTCTCGATGATTCGAATGCGAAAAACCCAAATTCTCCATTGCTTATTAACTTATTTTTCACAAAGAGATTCAGGTCGGAGGAATTTTCAACAATGATTCCATTTCCACCCCCAAATCCATCGAAAATGTATTCTTGAATCGTTAACCCTTTCACTCTTATTCTTGATGAATTTGAAATGGATATCCCGTTACTTCCTGCAGGTAACGTGGAGCCATCTAAAACCGGTTTTCCGATCCCGATAATGGATATCCCCGTTTTATTCATAATTTCCACCGGTTCTGCGTAAGGACTTAACGAGTCTGTCACGAGAATAATATCTCCAGGCTCCGATTGATCCACTGCAGATTGAATCGTGGTAAACTCAAAGCCATCTCCTACTATAAGGACCTTCTGTTGGAACAAGAAAAATCCTATTATGAAGAAGATGATTAACAGAAAGGAGAACAAGAATAAAACAAGAATTGGTTTAATTTTAACTTGTTCCCAATTCATCTCTTCACCTCCTAATGCTTGCCGCGACGTTTAGACACACACGCCCTCACTAATTGCCAAATCAGTACTAAAATAAATAGTAGGATGATGAGACTTAAAATAAGAACGACAATAGCAGCTATACTCCAAAAAAGCTCAATAAGCACTAATGAAATGCCAATCACGAAAAAAAGACCTAATGAAAATAAACCAACAGCTATACCTGCACCACCACAACCACTGCAATGTTTTGAAAATTCATCTCCCATTCAGTTATCCCCCTTAAAAACATTCATTTTTTGCTCCGTAAATATTATGTGAGGAGGCCTTGTACCATTCGAGATATTTATTCATTTCCTCTCCTATAGATTCAGATAGTAGATGTTAATAAAAGAGGGAGCTTTATAGGAGCTACATACAAGTGAAAGTAAAAGGAGCCTGGATGTACCCTTATCGTGCAGTGGATTCAGCAGGGCATATGATTGATTTTTACCTAAGTGAATCAAGAGAATAACAAGCAGCTAAGCGACGTTTAAGAAAACCTCGGCTAGTTCTCATGTTAGTAAATCTCATGTGATCACGGTGGATCAAAATTCTGCGAATTCTGCAGTGATTCAAGAGGTAAAAGAAGAGGGAAAGATACCAGGAGGCATTCCCATAAGACAGAAAAAGCACCTCAACAATAGGGTCGAACAAAGTTACCATTTTTTTTAAAAAAGCGAGTACGCTCCTTGTTGAAGTTTAAGTCATTAGAAACAACTACTTCAATATCAAATGTCGTGGAGACGATACATATGGTTAGAAAAGGACAGCTTCACCCACAGGGGAAGACTGTCCAAAATGAAGTTGATTTTATCCATACCTTTTTAAGGATGGTTTTATAAATGGTTAATAGCTCTGAAATAGATAGTCTATTTCTCTACTAAATTGTTACTGCACCAGAACCCTTTTTGGTACAACAATCCCTATTTCTTTACATCCATCAATGCTCGATAAGCATTGGCTTCCCCAGAACCATATAAAGCATCTTGACCTGGTTTTCCGTAGTCAATAGCTGTTTGTTTAATAATTGCCGATACTTGTGAAGGTGTAAAATCAGGGTTTGCAGCTTTAATGACACCCGCAATCCCAGCTACTTGAGGAGCAGCCATCGATGTACCCGCCTCATAAGCATAAGGCATAGCAGGCATACTTAAGTAGGTTGGCCATGTACTAAGGATTAAGTTTGTAATATCCGCTGTGGCTGGATCAAAGGTTTCAGCATATTTAGCACCAAGGTCTCCTCCAGGAGCTGCTACATCAATCGCACTATGTCCATAGTTGGAGAAAAAGGCAAGTTCCTGTTTGGACCATTTGTTCGAAGCAGACACATTGATCACACCAGGCATTTGTGCCGGTACAACAGTTGTTGGTCCCTTGAATGAGATTCCGAATGGTTCGTAAGTGACGTTTAAGAAATCACTAACCTGCTTCTTGTCATCCAAGTTCAAGCTTTCATTCCCACTCGCTGCTACTACTATTACATCATTCTTCAGAGCGTATTGGATCGCGCGTTTCCATAATAACGTATCAGCCGTTGTTTTATAGGTTTCTCCTTGGATGATTGTTTTCGAAGAGTTATAAAGTCGAAGAGACATATTAATCACGTCTACATTATCGTTCGTAGCTGAAATAATGCCATCAATAATAAAGGATGGAAGAGTCTGAGGAAGTTCCGAATAGAATACGCGATAGGTACGAATCCCTAAGTCTGGTCCAACCCCTTTGACATTTCCATTTGCTGCAATGATTCCAGACACATGTGTCCCATGTCCATTTCGGTCCACGATGTCATTCGGATCTCCGGTTTCCGTTGCATCCATTCCGGGAGGGACGAGGTTTTGTCCACCGAGAAGATTCTTCTGCAAATCTGGATGTGAAGGATCAATCCCTGTATCTATAACCCCTACTACCGCTTTGTGTACAATTTCTCCCTTATCATTTTCATATCCACCAGTTTCAATTTCATACGATTTCTCATTATTCGTTACCCTTTGAATGTCCCATTGCAAGTCCCATAGATTTCCTTGCTCATTGATGAATGCTTTTTGTGAAAGGTTCGGAATCGTTGCTGGTTGGTTTAATGCAAGTGGCACTTCTTCATTGGCAACTTCAATGGATTGCACTTTTTTTAGATTACTTAGAAAGGCAGGTTCATCGGACTGTGCTTGGATCCCTCCCACTTCTGGGAGTACTTTCACCACTTGCCCACCTGCTTTCTCGATTATTTCTTCATATTCCTTTGGCAACTCGCTTTCAAATGCAATCACATACAGGTTTTTCCCCTGTTTTTCCGTTACTTGTTTTTCTGCAGCTAGGCTAAATATTGCTCCTCCTGTTACGAATCCGGTTGCTAATGTCACGGAAATTAAGGTTTTCACAAAAACTTTATTCATGATTTTCCTCCTTTTTCACATGGAATTTATCAACTTTCTCTATACAATTTTAATATAAACTACACTTTTTATTCCATTTTTGGAAATGTACTTTACGAGAGTTTAATCATTCGCTAGTGTTGATTTAAGATACTGTTTGATCGAAAATCTTGTTGAAATATTGGCAGGATTTTTTCTTTTTCAATATGCCCCCTTATAGTAGACACATGTAAAAAGAGCTTTAATCTGTTGCTAGGAAGGGGGATCAATTTAAAACCTAGTAATCTTTTCAAAATTATCGATGGTTTTCTAAACATCTCATTCTATACAGCTACTTTGTCATCTAGCTAAAATATTAAGAAGTGGATACTACAAATAGTAAAACGTAAAGAATGCCCTTCAGAAAAGCAGATTGAGGATGACAAACTAAAGCAGAAAATAGTAGTTTGCCATTAAAAATATAAGGGTATCTATGCTTTAGATGAATACAAGTTTGGTTAACGAGGACATATGATGTTCACATTAATCACAAAAAAGTTCCACGATTACTAAGCGAACTAGGGTTGAGTACCATGATCAAGATCGTTTATTTGTGTATTTGACCAGATTGTTTAATAGCGTATAAAATAGCGTGCTTCTGAAGTAAGAGAACCCACTTGTATTTATTTAAATACACTTAAGATAAGTTGACTGGTATGAGATGGAATAGTATATTAAACGCATATTCATTATTTAAATTTGAGTAGTTCACTTTTAGTAGTAGAAGGAGTAATGATTATGAATAAAGCACAGTTTATTGTATTAGGTATCTTGGAACAGTTAGGACAAGGAAGTGGTTATGACATTATACAAATGTATGAGCTAAAAAAAGTAGATCAGTGGTTAGATGTTAAAATAGGTTCAATTTATCACGCAATAAAGCAGTTAAACAAAGATGGATTTATTCATGAAGTGGAAAAAAAGCAAGCAGGAAAATACCCAGAAAAAACAATATATACTGTAACAGAAATGGGAAAAAAGCGATTTGATTTGTTGCAGGAAAAGGCATTTTTAGGATTGTTTCCTGACTTTTACGGATTTAAATTAGCATTGAAATTTAATGAAAGACGTACAAAAAATGAAATTAAAGAATATGCAAATATGGCAATTAAAATTATTGATGAAAAACTTGGAGCTATGGCAGAACATTTGAATTCACTGGACTCAGAGAATCCTCAATATCAATATGATTCTTTTTTTATCCAGCATGAGAAACGTTTATTTGTAGCTGAAAAAGAGTGGATTCAAGATGTAGTTAGAAATATTGACTTTATTATATCCGTACGTAAGTGAACTTCAATAAACAGAGAATAGAAGATCAAATAATGTACATTGACAATCTATTCAAATTTGAATATAATTGCATTACTAATCAAATTTGAATAGATTGGGGTGATGTTTATGAAAACAAGCTATTTTGAAAATGGTACTTTGGCGATAGCGTTATTCATCATCGGAATTATGTCAGGTTTTTTCTATACTTACACCATTAATGTGAATTTAGCAATGCTTGAAGTGAGTGGTGAAATATATGCTACTGTACAGTCTTTGTTTAATGAAAATGTTCGTCACTTTATATTTTTTATCTTTTTCTTTGGAGGTGGGCTGGCATCTGTCATTGCATTGATAGCTAATATAAAACACTATAAAACGATATCTTTTTGGTTGATTGCTCTTGCTGGTGTCATCTACATTTTTGGTATCATTATTTTCACTGCTCAAGTGAATTTACCACTGAACTATGAAACGGAAAGCTGGAATCCTCAAGTACTGCCTGAAAATTGGGAACAAACCCGTGATGCTTGGAATCAAGCTAACGCACTTCGCCTCCTATTCTCCACACTTTCTTTCGTACTCTATATAATCGTTTTGGTCATTCGTGCATCAAAAAAATGAATATCATTTTTCGGACACTTTTTTTCAATAAAAGGTGCTGTAAAAAATAATTGAAATGAATTTCAGTTATTTCAAAAGGCAGAAAGTAAATGAAATAACTACAGATGAAAGCCGTCCACTTCGTATAAGGTTTGATATAGGCAGACTGATCGTAATTGAATTTCCACGTGGACATTCAATCATAATCAGTACTTCGAATTGCAAATATGCTCCCAAAAAATTTTCTCCACACACTGTTATAAACTATAAAGGGAAAATATCCGTAGAAGACCGAACCTTATATAAAAACAAACACCCTCCAAGAGACAAAATTCAAAGAGATGATGGAATTCGATATCAATACATCTGTAAATTGATTAATTAAATAAAGAAAAAACCCTTTCTTGTATTCACAAGGAAGGGCTTTCTAATGGAGTGTATGAATTACATAATGTAGCAAGGTAATGGTTAACACACTCGTTTCACCTATAAAATTGTCAGAAACAACTTCATTTCCACACTCGTTCGAGCTCTGCTTCCTCCCCAGTAAAGGTTAAACAATATACATCTGGATTCGATAATGCTCTCCACTCCTCAAATCCAAAGGATGAATCAAAATATTTTAAGATTAAAGCCATCAAGTTTCCATGAGTGACTAGAACAGTCGTTTTGAATGGACTATTAATTACGTCTGTTATCACTTTTATAGCTCGACTCATCGCCTCATCACTAGATTCTCCACCTTCATAACGAAGATCAAGATCAGTAAATGACTCTTTCAGCATCTGCAACCAGTCCGGATGATTTACTGAACTAAGTACTCTTTCAGAAAGCCTCTTGTCCTCTTTGATTTGTACATTGACCTTTTCAGCAAAAGGTTTGATAGAATCCACAGCTCTTAAATAAGGGCTAGAAATTATCATATCCACCTCTTTTTGTAGCAAAAATCCAGATAATTCTTTCGATTGTTCAAATCCTAATGGCGTCAAGCTAGCATTTGGAGATTGACCTTTTGCTTGGCAATGTCGAACAAGATAGATTTTTTTCACCATGAATAGTTTCCTCCAATGTTGTTTCAGTAAATGAATAATTAAGCCATTATATAGAATTTTCCCAACATTTTCAATACTTTTTTCTATCAAATTCATTTTTTACTATATATTAGAAATTTTATTTCTACGATTCTCTCTATACTCTTTTCGTTCCAGGTTATTATCTAATGCTATTCTCACCTTACACTTACAAGCTGAGATTAAATCCTAAATTTTCACAACTATAATTACCCATTTATATGTAGTTTTTTTAGCATGAAGTTACTTGTAAAGGAATCTTTTCGACTATCTCTACAAGTAACTTAAGCTAAAGGATCAACATGTCATACTATAACATTAATATGCTCCTCCAAGAAATGCTGCTCCGACAATGATTAACAGAATAAACAGAACTACGATTAAAGCAAAACCTGCACCGCCACCATATCCTTCTGCCATTAAAATCCCTCCCTTGATTTAATTAGAGTTTGATTTAGACTTCTCTATCTCTATAAAAGTATGCCAATATAGGTGTGTTTGACTGTGCTTTTTCCCTACTGTTAAAAAATCCTTCTCAGCAAGCTTAGCACCACAATGGCACGGATAAGTCTCCTAGGGCGAAAGATTCTCCTACCACCTGCGCCTCTTAGCCACACACCTCCGGCTGATTGCCCAATCATAACACCATCAACATAACGACCGTTATAATCCATTACTCTTACTGGTCGTCCCATATACCGTGAAAACAATGTATTCTCCCCCTTTCTATCCTTTTAATTAGCATATGCACGTCCACTTTTCTTTGAGTAGGCTGCCTACGATGCGCTACGCCCATTTACATGGATAATTCACTCTTTCTGCTTATCACTAATAAAAAATCCTTACTAGATTTCCAAACATGAAGTCATTTTTTCTATTGAAACATCTTTAGATCGATCATTTAATGTACTTGCACATAAAGAAAGAGCGAGTTACTACGCAGTAACTCACCCTTTCCATTATTAATTCCCTTCATATGCTCTAACCTCCCGTGCATAGAGGTTCATTTATAAAGGAACTTATTTTATTTGATTAAAACTTGCAGGAGAATTTCCCACTTTACTCGTCTATGCCATCACGTATCATCAATTCTTCAGGGAGATTCACCCATATAACAGCACCTTGAGGGTGATGATATCGAATCGGTTCTTTAAAGATACAAGGGTTATCAAGAACCCAAGCATGTATGTTTTTATATGGTTTTGTTTGATCCTTCACCATGGGGACTAGATGAAATGCTTCGCTTTTCTTGTATTCCTCAAAGCTTAACTTCTTACAACCAATTAAGTCAGCTGTCCCAAAAACCTTACCCGTCCCACTTTTAATCAGCGCTATTTTTCCTCTTATATTCGTGTTTGACCCTCTAATTTCCCATGTTTTATTCCCCTGTAATATGTGATCAATCCAAGGGGACTTTATTAGTAATCCTTTCAACGGAATCCCTCCAATGAATAATGAATTTATACTCTATCAAAATACTAACTACTTTTACCTTAGAATAGTCCTCCCTATAAATCGTAGTCTAGCTATTGGTTTTTAGGTACTCACTTTTCGATTGACTTATAGAACCGTTACGATAATATTCTTACAATACTAAACTAGTTATTTAGAATCAATTTATTGAAGATAATTGACGAAAGTTTTGAATTTTTGTAATATTTTAATAATCGTTTGTCGAATTGGGTCTTTTTACTGTATTCTCACTATACATTATATTCTAGTTCCCACCTACAAACGTATAGATAAAAAATGAGGTGTGATAATGAAAAAGAGAAAAAAATTAGTTACAACCGTCATTGCCAGTTCACTTGCATTAGGCACGTTTACCACTCCTGCTTCACTTTCTGTATTTGCTAAGACTCCTAATCTAGGAGAAATGAAAGAGGAGAAGGTACACTGGAGTCAGAAAGTTCAGGCACCTGAATTTATTTCAGGAAATTTAACAGAACCTTCCGACCAAGAACCAGAAACAATTTTATTTAACTACATCGATCAAAAGGAGAAGCTATTTGCAATTAAAGGTTCAGCAAAAAACTCGTTTGTCATTAAAGAGAAAAAACAGGATGAACTAGAATTTACCTTTATTCGTTTACAACAAATGTATAAAGGAACGCCAGTATTTGGCGCCACTCTGACAGCACATATTGACAAAGATGGTGTCCTCACAGCCCTTTCTGGTACGATTCTACCTGAACTAGATAAAAAGCAGGCGTTAAGGATGCAACAAAAAGTCACGAAAAATCAAGCTGTGGACATTGCTGAGAAAGCTTTGAAAGAAACGCTATCTACTGCGCCAGCTTTTGAAAGCAAGCCAAAGGCAGAGCTTGTTGTTTTCAATGATGGAGAAGTTACAAAATATGCCTATGTAGTCAGCTTTCTTTACCATTCTCCTGAACTAGGAAATGTGGATTATTTTGTTGATGCGATTTCTGGAGAAATCATGACGAAAACGAATAATATTCATGCAATAAATGATACAGTCGGTACTGGAACAGGTGTGTTAGGGGATGAAAAGTCACTAAATACATCCTTTAACGGCTCCACTTATTTATTAATCGACAACACCCGTGGTGACGGAATTTTCACTTATGACGCAAACAATTCCTTCAGCGCACCAGGCACACTTTGGGAAGATAATGATAATCAATTCACTGCTAAGTATGATAGAGCTGCCGTTGATGCCCATTATTACGCAGGCGTTACATACGATTTCTTTAAAGACTCCTTTGATAGAAATAGCTTTGATGACAAAGGTGCTGCCATTAAATCGACTGTTCATTATGGTAATGACCTCAATAATGCATACTGGAATGGCACTCAAATGCTTTATGGAGATGGAGATGGGACAATTTTCGCTGAACTATCAGGTGCACTTGATGTGGTTGGACATGAATTAACCCACGCTGTGACTGAGCATACTGCTGATCTCGTTTCTGGAGGGGAATCAGGAACTATTAATGAGTCCATGTCAGATATATTTGGAACGTTAATTGAATTCTACGAAGGAAATGACCCCGACTGGGTACTTGGAGAGGATGTTTTCACTCCTAATATACCGAATGATTCACTACGTTCCTTGTTAGACCCAACCCAAAATGGCAGCCCTGATCATTATTCAAATCGAAGTACTGATGCAAGCTCTCCTTATGTAAATATTGGGATACTGAATAAAGCGGCCTATTTATTGAGTGAAGGTGGGACTCATTACGGAATCACAGTTGCTGGAATTGGAACAGAAAAGCTAGGAAAAATATACTACCGAACATTAACACAATATTTAACAAGCACTGCTACTTTTAGTCAACTTCGTTCTTCACTTATTCAATCAGCTACTGATTTATATGGTGAAGGCAGTGCGGAAGTTGCTGCTGCAACAGCAGCCTTTGATGCGGTTGGAATAGAATAAGTAACTAATTAAAGGAAATTATTACAATCAACTAGGTGACTTACTGTTTTAAGAGTTAGTGAAGACAGGGTTATAGACTAATTTAATTTATAATAAAGGAGTCATTTTGATAAAGGATTACTCAAAATGGCTCCCTTCCTTATATAAAAAAATCGATTTTAATCTACCAATGTTATATCAATTAAATCTATACAGTAAATAAAATCAAAAAACAAATTGCGAAATTTTTTTCCCCTTCCCTTTCATTTCATTACACATTTTATGACATTAGAGATTGATATATTTCACCGATAATTCCTTCCATTTGATGAACACCCAGCTCTGCATTCGTCATAATGACGGCACCTTGCTCTATCCGTGGAAGTGCTACCATCATACATTGAAAGCCTACACCCCAACCGAGTGATGTGATTTCTAATTCTTTTTTAGTTCCTTCGAGAAACACACCTAACCCAGTCCAACCTTTTCCTTTTTGCGGTGTGATCATTTCATTTGCTAACTTTTCTGAAATACCAAGTTTACTTTTTCCTTTTAGAGCATTCATTAGCTCGATGACTAAAGCTGCTAAATCCAACGAGGTGGTCCATAACCCTGATGCTGCTGGGTAAGGATATATTGGATATTTCCCCTTAACTAATGCCCCGCTTTTGTTATGCCCACAAGAAAATTTATTTTTATCTACCTCTAGCATCGTTTTAGGAAAATGGCTATTTGCCATTCCTAATGGCTCAAATATCAATTCCTGTGCCACTTGATAAAATGGCTTTTTCATCCCTTCTTCTATTAATTGCTGAACAACACAAAAGCCTGCATCTGAATAATGAAATTCATTTTCTGGTTCGAACTGTAATTCAATAGGAGCATTACAATAAGGCGTTTCTCCCTTTAATAAATCAACCATTGAGATCCCTACACTTGAATTAAGTTCAGCAAAACTTCCAACAGGGTCCATCAGGCCAGATTGATGGCTAAGTAAATGTCTTAATGTTATTTTTTTATTTTTAGTGAAATTATTTTCAGCTACCGACCAGGCTTTGAGTCTTCCATTTACATCTGTGTCTAAATCCAAAACCCCTTGTTCTATTAGCTTTATAGATAGCATTCCAGTTAAAAATTTGCTAATGGAACACGCATTAAAGATCGAATGTTCCGTTACTTTTCTATCACTTCCTACCTCTAGTAAACCGTAATTTTCTGTTCCGTCAATTTGTCCGTTTTTTATCAAGGCCATACTTAAACCAGGCACATTATAATGTTCCATTCGTTCTTTAATAGCTATATTTTTCACTATCATGATTTCCTCCCGAGTCACTTGGTTCATTTATTATAACACGAATGTACGTTCTCTTTGTGAACAACTCAATATAACTTAATACCTTTCCCAAAATAAACTCAACCAAGTTCGCTTTAACTTACGTGAACGATCTCATGCTGAAAGACAATAGCTAAAACGCAATACTACTTTTATTGACATGACCACTAAATCTCTGTATTTACAATAAAAAGGACAGACCAAAAAGATATTGTTTGGTCTGTCCTCTTGCTATCTAACTAGCTTCTACCATTATTTAAGCTATCTTTTATTCGTCCATCACTTTACTAATATGATCAGGAACCATCATCACTTCAGTAGCGATTGCTGGCATCTCCTCATCTTGAACAATACACTCTTCCCAATATTGAAAATGCTCTTTTATTATTTCATTTTTCTTATTTGTTTCTTCATCTGACAGTTGTACTTCCTTTTCTTTCCCTTTTACTGCATACCAATAAAGGTATTCTCCATCTTCACCTTTTTCACGAAACATCGTTTCAACTACTAGGTTTTCATTCTTTAAAATAATCAATACCTTATCCATATTTTGATTTAGCATATCCATCCACTGATCAACCTGCTTTGATTTTCCTTCTTTAATGCGATATTTACTTAATCGAGCATTCATTTTTTATCGTACCTCCATATTATGTATATCTATTTAAATATAGCATAATTTCTCTCACTAGACAGCGATTTTACAAACTAGACAACATCTCTACCTCGATGAGGTTTTAGCTTTTATTTTCTCTAGTAAGGGAAACTAGTAAGATCCATCTTTCTCTCCATGTATTGAAAATTCCATTGAATAATCATCAGAATAGAAGTGTTCGGCCAAAGTAAAGAAACGACTCGCTTTCCATTTCCTAGACCTCCCTCTTTTGGAAAAAAATCCTAACGTCACATATTCGTACGACTTGAATAGACCATCATTTTATTCTCTAAACAATGGCTGCTTCTTCATCTTTCAAGAGTATCACTTCGTATGGAGTTTCTATTGTTCAAAGCTTTATGATTCTTCGTTAGACAAAGTGATTCGTATTTCGTTCAAAATTTCAAAAATAGAGACAATCATCTAAGCAAATAAAAGGTCTTGGCCATATTGTATAAGGAGGAATGAAGTTTTGTGGGTTAATGAACTGTTCTTGTCATTACACATGATACGTCTGTGGAGGTGATTGAAATGCCAATTTTCGGACACGGAGTTCGATATTTCGGAAGGTACGGATTAGGTAGACGTGGATTCAGAGGATATGGGTTTTATCCTAGATTTGGTCGGCGTGGATTTGGGAGACGTGGATTTAGACGCTATTATTAATACACAGTAGTGAACGCTACAAATAAGAACCCGAAAAATGGACTTAAACAAGCTGAGTCTCCATTTTTCGGATTCTTTTTTATTGACCTCTAATTTGCGTGAACGATGTTTAATTTATTTCACTTTCATAACAGCCTCTCTTTTTCACAAACAATAGTAAAAGTGCCTATCCTTTGATAGACACTTCTAAAAAATTAATATACAAACGCTGCTCCAACAATGATTAATAAAATGAACAGAACCACGATTAAAACGAATACACCTTGATTACCGTATCCACCTTCATAACCATAGCCTCTACCACAGCCGCAACCACACATAAAGATTCACCCCCATACCTTATAGTAGGAGATATTCTCCCTATACTATAAGGTATGAGACAACTTCTGCTTGTGTATAGGCCATCTATCATAGAGTGTTCTCAAAATTAAATTTAACTTTGGCCTGATCACTATATAAACCGTTTCAAGAGTGTTTTCATAAAATAAAAGGAATGCCAAAAACCTCAACTTGAGCAACTAACCTAGTTGAGGTTTTTGATAACCTTCTCCCTTTACGGATTACCAGAAGAATAATGAAGCTAAAGCAACTGTGGCGATTACACCAAAGGCGATTCCAACCCCGAATCCTAATCCGAATCCACCATAAGGGTAACCGTAGTAGCCATAGCCGTAGTCGTAACCAATGCCATCATATGCATATCCACGGCCTCTCGGTCGAACAGGTGAGAGATATACATGTGACCTTGATACCCGGTTAATACGACCATAATGCATTCTGCCATTTCGTTCTCTAATTCTTACCACTTGTCCTCTATAACGATTGCATAATTGATAGTGACCCAAGTTATTCCCTCCTTCTACATTCAATTTGTGGAGTCGTTTGTAGTATATTCATAACAGCTTGTAGTGCTTGTTCCATCGCCTATATTTCAACTAATTACTCGAATATCAACTTCCCTTTGATGTTTGCATATAATAAATAGCTATCGTTACAACAGAACGGAGGGAATAACTTGAGCAAATTTAGCTACCTTGATATGTTGGCACAGCTCGGTATTGGAGGGGCCCATCCAGGAGGATTCAGTGCTTCGAAAGATATTCTTAGCAGTGAACTCCTCGAACCGGAAACAAGAATTTTGGATGCTGGTTGTGGAACAGGACTTACATCCTATTTTCTGGCAGAGGCATTCCAATGTGATACAGTCGGAATTGATTCAAACGAAACGATGATTGAAAAAGCAAAAACACGGATCAAACAAGGACATAAACTTCAATTCATCCAAGCTTCTGTAGAAGATCTTCCTTTTGAAGACAACGACTTTGATATCATTGTTACGGAGTCCGTGCTTTCCTTTGTTGATACTTTAAAAGCGATAAAAGAATTTCATCGTATTTTAAAAAAAGATGGTGTCCTACTAATCAATGAAATTGTAAAAAATGATAAATTATCCAATGAAGAGGAACAGCATTTAAAGACTTTTTATGGGATTAAAAAATTACGTAACCTTAAAGAATGGGAGTCTCTATTATTGACCTCTAACTTTCATCAAATAGAGATGACTCCTATCATTATATTTAATGAGGGGGATGTGGAGGAAGGTGTTGAATTCCAGCTTTCTGAAACACTTCATCCCGATGCATTTACTAAGTTGGATGAACATGAACAACTTCAGAAGAAGATTCGCCCTTATTTTAATGAAATGATGATTCGGTGTGAAAAACGAAGTAATTAAAAACATTATGAATGATCAAATAACTTGCGTTTCGTATCGACGCAATGTTAAAGAGTCGAAGTGATATTCATTGTTCAAATACTTTACTCTAAAGAGGAAAAAACTAAACTTTTCCTCTTTTTATTGCAATGAAGCAAAACATCGTACATTTATCCTCCAAACGGAAAAAGTTTCGCAAGTACTTGGTGTAGATTGTAATAAATAGTTGAGTTTTAAAGGATTTGATTGAGTTCTGCAAGTAAACAGATTGAGATCGCAAGTAGAGGGTGTAATTCCACATGAAAATGTACTTCAACTTCTGCAAGTAAAGTCTTCATTTCACTATGTATTTTTTCTTATTTCAGTAGCAAACTATTCTTACTTTGAAATAGGAGGATTAAGAATGAATCGATGGGTACTTCTTGGAATAATCATTTTTTTATCACTCTCACCCTACTCTGTTTATGCTGAAAATTGGATGCCTGATCATTATGGTAGTAATGGTGGATTGGCTGATGACAATTTAACAATCGAAAAGGTTCTTCATTACGCTATTCAAGATGAATACTTAGCCCAAGCAAGATATGATGCTATACATAAGAAATTCGGACAAGTCATTCCATTTGTTCAAATAAAAAAAGTAGAACAGCAACATATTCATGCTCTCCTTCATCTATCTGACCTATACAATATTTCACCACCAGAAAATAATGCTGCTGATTTTACGCCCCCTCCGACAACATTACGACAAGCATTTCAGGCAAGCGTTCAAGCAGAAATTGATAACATCAATATGTACGAGAAATTTATTTCGGATGAAGGGTTACCTCAGGAATTAAGAAATACCATGAATGATATAGCTAAAGCCTCCAGAATACACATTTCAACGTTAAAACGTGGTGCCGATAATTATTACCCTTAAAATAGTATGGTAAAGAAGCTTATATCTTATTTATCAAATGATTCTAACATAATTTTCATCAATAGATTCCTTTGTGTAGAAAACTTCAATCAATGAAACAATTTGATATAAAGCAATCGGTGAAATAAACAAAAGGCCTGACAATTAACCTTATAATCACTTCCATGACAACCGTTTAACTATTATTCCACTACGACATTTTATCACGGTGCTTTCCTTTACATATTTCATGCACCAAAGAATAATCATTCTTCTTCAACTTTATATCATATACAGATTTTTTATGTAAAAATAACAGCATTGTTATAGCAATCACACGAAACGAAAAAACACCAAAGGGTACCCTTTGGTGTTTTACATTTATTAACATTTTCACTAGATCTAGATAATATGTCCTACATTTGTGCTAAAAAACTCATTTTTACAAACGTCCTCGAATAAACAAGCTGTTCTGTCCTTAAAGGATTGAGAAGGCTTTAGTAAAATAAGTGTTTTTTATTTCATACATAGGACAACAATATAATAATTAATTTGAAATTATATTAATAAATATTGCTTAGTAAGCTAAACTGTCCGCATTATTTGGTTCTGAAACAATGAAAGCCCTACCTCTCTTTCATCCTTACGGCTCCTAGGCCGTGCCAGCGTGATTCAGCTATTAATTGAATAATTATTAAAATGGAATTAAATGAAGTATATTAATATGGTGGAAGCAAAATTCGTGGTTTCATCGGCAAAGTGACTGTGAGAGAATCACTACCGGAAGTCATAAGTGTGAGATTCTTATGGAAAAAACTAATGTTTATATGTTCTGCCCCCTAAATATTTAAATTTGTACTATAAAGTCATCGAACGCAATCGATGGCAAATATGTTCCTTCACTTCATTATGGACATTTTAGCCAGAATTCATTATATATTAATATCCTGTATTTGTCAAACTCCTTCATATAATAATTCTATTTTCTCTGTATTTCCCGATTTCTTCTAGTCTCATACGTTATCAATTTCAGGATTGCTGTGTTCCCATATAATCCATCCTTTTCCCTTCTTTCAGTATACTGACCTTTTCTTGAATAACATTTTTGTATCTAGGTAACATTCGAATGTTTAAAACTTCAGTAAATTTCTTTTTGATTATGTTAAAACCACGCTATTTAATAAAAATATCTTCTCTTTATTTTTGACTAATAAAAATTGAAATAGGTTATTCACTACTAATTAAAATTAGTCCAAACTTATTATTCTGATAATTTAAAAAAATAAAAACTTATCAAAAATATGGTAAAATACAGAAATAAAAAAGGAGGACAATGATGAGAAAACTCAAAACATTCGGCATTCCTATTGTTCTTTGTAGCTGCCTTTTCTTAGTCTTATACTTTCAGCAATTGAATGAAATTAAGCAGCTTCCTAATGATGAATGGAGCCGTTCTTTACCATTGGATGTTTCGTTAAGTGAAAGCAAACAAGTGTTTCATAACGACAATAAGATGTATTTGACTTCATCTACTGATGTCCAAGTAGTCGAGTTAAACCAGCAGATGACCACCCAAGGTGACACCCTTCCATTAAAAGTGGATAAAGGAAAGGGCTTTTGGACAAACGAAGAAAAATTTGTATATCTCAACAAAAAGAGGGTCATTTTGTCAGACCTTTCTTCCGAAACGGTCATAGCTGAGAATGTATCAAACGTAAAGGGAGCTGATGAGCAGGTTGTCTATTGGACTGATAACACCCTTTATCGTTTAAATCCAGATACTGGTGAAACGACTTTACTTTCTACCTTTGAAAATAATGTGGAAGACGTGTATTTTCTAAATAGTGGAGAAATACTCGTCTTAATCCCTAATGATTGGAATACTAAAGCAAATCTATATTTATTAAATGATCAAGATGATTTACCTATTCTGTTATCCAGCATTAACACCGGCCAACAATCTATTATTGACGGCATTAGTGGAACCATTCAAGAAAATGGACATATATTCCTATTAATGGAAAAAAACGGACGATCACAAGGAAATATCACTTATTATTCCTATAAAATGGAAGGCACTATCGAGGACTTTATCAACAATACTGTTCCGTTGGAAAAAATCAATTTTTATGATAAAGACTCTCAGCACCAGTTTGAAAATTCTCATTCCTTATCGAACTTTCGCATGAAGGATAAAACTACTTTTACTTTCCTAGCAGAAGGACTTGGGGTTACCAAAAAAAATGACACCAGTTTATACCTAGGGGAATTGAAAGGGAATAAAGTCGAAAGTCGGTTAATATCAACAACAGATCACGTTGCGAACGATCCATTTTATGCAAATGATTTATCTTCAATTTATTGGTTAATCTATAACGGTGAGTCGCACAAATTATATTTTTCGTCAACTGATGAAGCCGTCATTAAGGATAGTTTAACTTTATCGAAAGAGGATTATTCAAATGCTTTTTATAATAGTTTCTTAATGTTATTTAGTGGGTTTATTGTATTATTAACATCATTTTATGTGTACTTGCCATCTTTAACATTTTTGATCTACTTAAATATTTTTAAACCAAACGTTTTGGAATCAGAAGGTATTCATTTAGTCGAATACGTATCAATTGGAATGTTTCTAGTTATGCCTATCTTCTATTTAGCAACTGCAATGGATAGCTTTTTCTATTCCATAGCCCCTTCCTATTTAACCTTTGATGGGAGCCTTTGGGTTATTTCATTCGTTCTCTCTCTTATAACGACATTGGTCTGGAAATGGGGTCGTGACCCTGATTGGACTGCCATGTTAGGTAGTTTTTACTTTATGATTGTGTACATGCTATTATTTATGATTAGTGTAGGTCCTTATTTCTTTGATTTGTTTTAGAAAATGATGGAGGGGTGCAAAATACATCCCTCCTTTTCTCACTAGAGCCACGTAAATTTCCGTTTTATTTGCTTTGTCTCTTTTTTTTGTATCTTCTTTTTTCACGATAGCCGACACAATGGCAACCCCATCAATTTGCAATTCCTTTATATTCCCTTCCTTCGGTTTACTGACCTTTTCTGAATAACATTTATGTATCTATATAAAAGAAATAGTATCTTCTACTCTATACTATTGACTCATACAAATTGAAATAGATTATTTCTAAACTTTTTATTCTGATTATTTTAAAAAATGAAAAAATATTAAAAATATGGTAAAATACAGAAATAAAAAAAGGGGGACCATGATGAGAAAACTCAAAACATTTGGCATTCCTATTGTTCTTTGTAGTTGCCTTTTCTTAGTCTTATACTTTCAACAATTGAATGAAATTAATCAGCTCCCTAATGATGAATGGAGCCGTTCTTTACCATTGGATGTTTCATTAAGTGAAAGCAAACAAGTGTTTCATAACGACAATAAGATGTATTTGACTTCATCTTCTGGTGTCCAAGTAGTCGAGTTAAACCAACAGATGACCACCCAAAGTGACACCCTTCCATTAAAAGTAGATAAAGGAAAGGGCTTTTGGACAAACGGAGAAAAATTTGTATATCTCAACAAAAAGAGAGTCATTTTGTCAGACCTTTCTTCCGAAACGGTCATAGCCGAGAATATAACCGACGTAAAGGGAGCTGATGAGCAGGTTGTCTATTGGGCTGATAACGCCCTTTATCGTTTATATCCGGATACTGGTGAAACGACTTTACTTTCTACCTTTGAAAATAACTTGGAAAATGTGTATTTTCTAAATAGCGGAGAAATAGTCGTCTCGACCCCTAATGAATGGAAAACTAAAGCAAATCTATATTTATTAAATTCTCAAGATGATTTACCTATACTGTTATCCAGTGTTGATACAGGATACCAATTTTCAATTAATGGCATTAGTGGAAATATTGAAGCAAACGGAAAAATATTACTATTAATAGAAAAAAACGGACGAAAACAAGGGAATATCACATATCAATCCTTTATAATGGAAGGCACTATCGAGGACTTTATCAACAATACTGTTCCATTGGAGAAAATCAAGTTTTATGATAAAGACTCTCAGCACCAGTTTTATTCTTTTCATTCCTTATCAAACTTTCTCATGAAGGATAAAACTACTTTTACTTTCTTAGCAGAAGGAATTGGGGTTTTCAAAAAAAATGACTTCAGCTTATACTTGGGGGAATTAAAAGGGAATAAAGTCGAAAGTCGGTTAATATCAACAACAGATCACGTTGCGAATGATCCATTTTATGCAAATAATTTCTCTTCGATTTATTGGTTAATCTATAAAGGGGAGTCGCACAAATTATATTTTTCGTCAAATGATGAAGCCGTCATTAAGGATAGTTTAACTTTATCGAAAGAGGATTATTTCAATGCTTTTTATAATAGCTTCTTAATGTTATTTAGTGGGTTTATTGTATTATTAACATCATTTTATGTGTACTTACCATCTTTAGCATTTTTGATCTACTTAAATATTTTTAAACCAAACATTATGGAATCAGAAGGTGTTCACTTAGTCGAATACGTATCAATTGGAATGTTTCTAGTTATGCCTATCTTCTATTTAGCAACTGCAATGGATAGCTTTTTCTATTCCATAGCCCCTTCCTATTTAACTTTTGATGGAAGCCTTTGGGTTATTTCATTCGTCCTCTCTCTTTTAACGACATTGGTCTGGAAATGGGGTCGTGACCCTGAATGGACTGCCATGCTAGGTAGCTTTTACTTTATGTTTGTGTACATGCTATTACTTATATTTAGTGTAGGTCCTTATTTCTTTGATTTGTTTTAGAAAATGAAGGAGGAATGCATCGAGCATCCCTCCTTTTCTCACTAGAGCCACGTAAGTTTCCGTTTTAATTGCTCTGTCGCTTTTTTTGTATCTTCTTTTTTCATAATAGCCGACACAATGGCAACCCCGTCAATCCCCAATTCCTTTATTAAGTCAACATTTTCTTCTGTAATCCCACCAATTCCGACAACCGGTATAGAAACTGATTTTTTAATGGCCACTACCTCATCAAAACTAATGGGAGTAGCGTCTGGCTTTGACGAAGTTTTAAATACTGAGCCTACTCCAATATAATCTGCTCCATCCCTCTCTGCTTGAAGTGCTTCCTGAACGGAATGTACAGAGACCCCGAGAATCATTTTGGCAGGAAGAATTTTCTTTACTTCTCTCGCAGGAAGATCATCTTGTCCTAGGTGTATCCCGTCTGCCTCTACGAGCAAGGCGATATCAAGTCTGTCATTAATAATAAGGGGAATAGATGTTTCAGATAAGATTGCTTTCAACCTTTTCGCTTTATTAATGAACTCCTTACTTGTGGACTCTTTTTCTCTGAGCTGAATGATCGATGCCCCCCCTTTCATGGCACCAATTATTTTCTCTTCTAGTAAGGTTAATGGAAGAGATTCATCTGTTACCAAATATAAGCCATAATCGATATTATTCTCCATGTATTAATTCCCTCTTCTATAATTTTATTATTCTCCAAACAAGTTATATGAATTACCTTGTGTAAAACGGATGAAAGTGATGTGTAGGACCATTTCCTTTTCCAATAGAAAAGCTTTGTTTAATTGCTTCTGTGACATAATCTTTACCCTTTGCAATGGCCGTTTCTAATCTTTCTCCATTTGCGCAATAGGATGCAATAGCTGACGATAATGTACACCCTGTACCGTGAGTATTCTTCGTCTGAATTCTTTCTGCTTGAAACCACCTGAATGCTTTTCCATCATAGAAAAGATCATCAGCGTCACCATGTAAATGTCCACCTTTTAGAAGAACCGTTCCTGGACCCATTTCATGTATTCTCTGACAGGCCTCCTCCATCTCTACTTTGTTTCGAATTTTCTGATTCACTAACACTTCTGCTTCTGCAATATTGGGAGTTACGACTGTCGCGAGAGGAAGTAATTTCTTTTTCAACATATGTACAGCAGCCGGATCTAGTAAGGAGTGACCGCTAGTTGAAACCATAACGGGATCTACAACCACCGACTTTATCTTCCGCTTAGAAATCTCTGTTGTCACCGCTTCAATAATTTCAGCAGTCGATAGCATACCAATTTTCACTGCATCTACATGAATGTCATCAAAAATGGCATTGATTTGATCTTTAATTACATTTAATGAAATGTTTTCAACTGAGCGAACCTCTTGCGTATTTTGAGCAGTAACAGCTGTAATAACTGACATCCCAAACACCCCTAGTGCTGAAAACGTTTTTAAATCTGCTTGAATGCCTGCTCCTCCTCCAGAATCTGAGCCTGCGATTGTTAGAGCTGTTTTCACATTATATTCCTCCAATGATGATTGAAATGATGATGAATGAACCTGAAGATTATTGTTCTATTGAGGACACAGTAATGTTTTTCTTAATCACTTGGTCAATTCTTAAATAACGTGATTACAGCTGTTACCTTCTGTAAGAACAATAAAAACCTCCGATGTGTTAACACTGGAGGTTTATCGTGAACTAAATGAAAGAACGAATAGTAGCCAAAAGCTACCTGTCAATCATGCAATTTTTTATTATGCACTCTTCGCTATCATATTGGACACTTCCCTACGCTGGTACAAACCAGATCAGGTTAAGAAGGGTCAAAGACATTAAGGTCTTACTCTCAGCCGGCCACTTCCGGCACCCCCAGTGTTCATTCAATATTAAATTCATTCATACTTTACCATACCTCATATCATAAGTGAAGAAAAAAGTTGTGGAATGGTTCAAGTCTAGCTAAGCACATAAGTCGGATAGCATTACTTTTAAGACACGGATTACAAAGCTTTTGCTTTCTTAGACCTTTTATTCGTTGTTTTCTTTTTCGGCTTGGATTGGTCAATTGACGCTTGCAATGCAGCCATTAAATCGGTAACATTATCGGCATTTGCCCGACTTTCTGCTGGTAAAACCGTTTGTTTTTCTTTCGACTTTTCCTCAATTAAGCCTTCAAGCTTTTGCCTATACTCATCGTGATACTTTTCAGGTGAGAAGTCAGTAGTGAGTTGATCAATAAGTAAAATAGCGGTATCAAGTTCCTTTTTCGTTACATTTTTTTCTGAAGGAATGTTTGGAACTTCCTCTACCTTGCGGACTTCATCAGGATAATGAATCGTTTCAACAAGTAGGATGTTTTCATATACCCGAATCACACTGAGTTGTTCTTTTGATCGAATCATCATTTTGGCAATTCCTACTTTTTTTGTTTTTACTAACGCCTCTTTTAGTAGACCATAAGCTTTTTTTCCTCCTTCACTCGGAGACAAAAAGTAACTTCGGTCAAAATAAATAGGGTCGATTTCCTTTAATTCGATAAAATCAACAATCTCAACACTTTTTTCTTCTTTACTTTCTTTAAGCGCCTGTATTTCATCGTCGCTAATTTCGACAAATTTCCCCTTCGCGACTTCAAACCCTTTAATAATGTCCTCCTTATTTAATTCCACTTCACATGCTGGACATACTTTTTCATATTTTATCGGTGTATGGCAAGCTTTATGAAGACTTCTTAACTTTATATCGCCATCCTCAGTAGCTGCATGAAGTTTAATCGGAATATTCACCAACCCAAAACTAATACTTCCTTTCCAAATTGTATGCATATAAAACCATCCTTACTTTTTTCTTAGTTTGGTTAAAATAATGCCCTTTTCATTCTATATAAACAATGGTAAAAGTGGCATACTAAAAAAAAGAAGGTGATTGCAACGAAACCAATGTTACCTACTCTTGTTGAACATCCACCAACAAAAGGGCAATGGCATTATGAGGTGAAGTATGATGGCTTTAGGGGAATCATGATTTGGTTAAGTGATCAAAAATGTTTGTTAAGTCGGAATGGAAAAGACTTATTGGCACTTTTCCCAGAAATTAAATCCTTTTTCGAAAAATACCTAACCGAGGAATCGGTTATTTTAGATGGAGAAATCGTCGCCTTAGAGAATGATTACAAAAGTTCTTTTTCGTATGTACAACAACGAGGGCGCATGACATCAAGAAACAACATTCTCCAAGCTGCACATAGACGTCCATGTGAATATGTCGTGTTTGATCTGCTTCGTCTTAATGAGATGAACGTAACATCGACTACTTATAATGAAAGAAAAGAACAGCTTAAACAATGGTTTTATTCTTTTAGATTCCCACCTCACTCTACCTTAAGATTAGCTAAATCTTCCGATTCTTTTCAATCTATTTGGAAAAACGTACAACGATATGAAGGGGAAGGAATCGTTGCTAAAAAGAAAGGGAGTTCATGGATAGAAGGGAAGCGGTCAATCGATTGGCAAAAGTTAAAGAATCGAAAAACGGCTATTTGTTTTATTACAGGTTGGAATCGAAAAAATGGTTTTTATGAAGTCAGTGTGTGGGAACAAAATAAAATTAGAAAAATTGGATCCTTTTCAGCAGGTCTGTCTTCTTCTAATAAGCATATTTTAAATGAAATTATTAGAACAAATGGGAAAGAAATTTCTAATGATTATTTTTCACTTCCTCCTTCGATTTGTATAGAGGTATTCTATTTGCAATGGTATAAAAAAGAGTTACGGGAACCAAGGTTTTCTCGATTTTTGCTTCAAGAAAACCATCATAATTGTACTCTACTTCAATTTTATATAGATGAAGCAAGCTTCCCCAACACGACAAAAATCACACATAAAGAAAAGGTTCTTTGGAAAGAGCCATTACTATATAAAGGGGAATATTTGCGCTATTTACGTAAAATTAATCAACATATGATACCGTTTTTGAAAAATCGTGCACTAACCGTTGTTCGATACCCCGAAGGAATCGATGGAGAAGCTTTTTTTCAAAAAAATTGCCCTTCCTATGCTCCTTCATTTATTAAAACGATTGATATTCATTCTACTTCCTTTATTATTTGCAACGACCTTCGTACGCTTTTATGGTTAGGCAATCAATTAGCAATTGAATTTCACATTCCATTTTCGACGATGAACAGCCACATTGTATCCGAAATCGTATTTGATTTAGATCCTCCCTCTCAAGCTGATTTTCCATTAGCGATAAAAGCCGCTACTATCATCAAACGTGTGCTTGACTCGCTCCATTTACACGCTTATGTAAAAACGTCAGGAAACAAAGGCTTACAAATATTTATACCACTAGCTCCTAAGTTCACCTGGAAGGAAACAAACCAATTTAATGCTTTTGTAGCTCAGTATTTAATTGAACAAGATCCTCGTTCCTTTACAACGGAAAGATTCAAAGCAAAACGGGGCAGGCGATTGTATGTGGATTATGTTCAACACGGAGAGGGAAAAACAATCATTGCCCCTTATTCTATGCGTGGAAATAAAGAGGCACTCGTTTCCACACCTATTTTTTGGGAAGAGTTAAAAGAGCAACTCACGCCAAAGACCTTCACCTATGATTCCGTGCTCTCTAGACTCGAATCACTCGGATGTCCTTTTAGTGACTATGAGCAAAAGCGGAATGACCAGTCATTTTACAAAGTTATTCAATTTTTAAAGAAACAAAATAATACTAAATTATGACGCTATGTTAAATGTTGTTTTTTATAGATTCCTTATTTCAGGAATCTTTTTTCTTTTTTTGAGAAGTGAGTTTACTCAAGGTTTCCTGAGATTGTTTTAAAAGCTACTTCATCTTCATTATTAAATAGTTTAATCTTGTCGTATTCTTTATCTAAACTTACTTCGTAAAACAGTTGGTTTTCAATTTCTGAAGAATAATCAGTGGTTGTATCCGTTTCATAAGAAAGATGAAGGTTGTTACCATATGCTTCTACGTTAAAATTGTTAAAACTATAAGCTGAATCTCCCTGGTCAATATTATAACCGTTTAAATAAACTAGAAGGGAATTACTCTGTTCATCATTGTATAAATGTACACCGTTCTCTTTACTAACGCTGTTAAAAAAGCTTTGTACCTCTTTAGCCAATTCATCTTCCGTTTTCTCAGAAAACGATAGTGTGTCGTTGGGTTGGCAACCGTACAATAAACCAACACTCAAAAGCAATAAAAACAATGGCTTCTTCATAATACTCCCCTTTTCAATTATTTATATCGAAAATTTTGTAATTTCAGTTTATGATATGGTTCGACAATTGGGATTACATTTCCTTTCATTAACCGTAACTTCGTTAACTTAGTGCCTCCTGAACCTGAGGTGAATCTCATCGAACTGGAAAATGCTACGACATTCGACAATGTGAACAAAACCATCACGTTAAACGTGACTATTACACAATTGAATAGAGATCCAGTCATCCTTCTTACGGGATACGATGTGCTGAGTAATAAAACGCTTGAAGGTACGTACAGCAAAGTAACTGGCTTTGATGCACCAAAACACCTCACTTAATTTATATATTCCCTTGTTTTGCTTAACTGCCCTATAGTTTAATACCAATTTTTTCTAAACTATTAAATCTTACAACAACTTTTTCAAACATTATAAAAGCGCGAATATAGATCATCGCGCCATTTTCTTAAAGGATCGAATTTTTTTGCCACCTGTTCTAATGTTTCACCTATTTTTAAAGTACCCCAGCTAACCGCCCACAATCGTTATCATTTCAAAGTTGTCATAATAGTTTATTTTATTGATGTACGAATATGACGTACGCAGCAACCAGCAAAAATAGACAACTTCCATTTTTTTCTCTTTCATCCATAATATATTCCATTAAGTCAAACCCCTTCAACAACACTATTTTTCTGAATAGGCAACCGTCTTCTAATCTCCTGGATTAACAAACTTTTTTCTTCACCTGGAATGGCGTCAACTGAGAGTTTTCGGGCTGCGACAGGAAGTAGCCATGGTTCCGCATCATGGTAAGTCAGCCCTGTAAGTCTTGTATATTCATCCATAAAGATATGAATAATTATCTCCCTTTTTGAATCAAAAAATTGACGTGTATGATTGGGCAAATGATCTGGTAAGATTGCATATCTTATCATTAATATAAATTCAGCAATATCTACTTCAGGATTTCCTATCGCGGCATCCATCCAATCGATCATAACTGGACTACCATCGTTTCTAATTAAAACATTCCCAGGGTTCGGATCGCCATGACAAAGTAACTGCTTTGTAGGCAAGCTATTCAATATAAAAATGACGGACTCTTTCTCAGCAAGAGTTAGTCGATCACTACTTTTTATTAAAAGGGTCAAATACTCTTTTTGTGGTGACGGAATTAAAGGAGAGCCGATATCGATTTGAACATGTATTTCACTTAATATGCGGGCAATTATCCGAATGTCCTCAGGATTTATGCCAGTCTCGCTATAGGCTTGTTCCGTTAACTGGGACATGTATCGTTCCAATAGAGAAGTCCCGTGAACACGTTCAAAAACAATTCCAGCTCGATCATTCACAGATAATAGCTCAAACGGTTGGGGTACAGAAAGTCCCATTTCAAAAGCAAAAACACTATTATCGTACTCCCGTTTCATGGCTTCTTCATTCGTATTTTCCTTCGCAAGTTTTATAAGCTTATGACTACCTTTCCATTCAAACGTTTTAGCACAGCCCCCTTCACCTATCATTCTTCCAAGTTCAACCTTCATGACTATCCACTCCTCTTCTTGGCCAGCTCCCAGCTCTTCATATTGTCAACCTTTCAATTTCATGTTTTATCCTCTTGGCTTAACTTAACTTCGATAGCTTTTAGAAAAGGGTTCCATCGACCTTCAGACAGAATAAGGTGAAGGAAATATTTATTAGACCAATCTTGAGTTTTTTCATATGTTCCCCTCCTTTATAGTAAGTTTAATTCATCGGGAAAAGGCAACATCAAGGGGGTATTTACGTTTTTTTTACTGTGAAATGAAAAAAAGGTCGGGTTAACCCAACCTTTTTCCATAATAAAGATATGTATGTATTTTCTCCCCTTCTTGTAATGGTAACTCATACTTTCCAGGGGACTGATCTACTGGAATAGAGTTCATATCGTCGACAAGGTCATAACCTAAAGCCCTTATTTTTTCTTTAATGTTGTTAAGTTGAAGGTTTTGTCTGTAGGCGGGGTTGATAACATTTTTTATGTGATAGTTTTCGTACGTTAAATATGCTCCAATTAAATTATTCTCTTTTTTTAAATAATGCTGTACTTTCTCTAATAAAAAGCTTTCATGTTGAAAGCTATGCTCTGAACTACCTGTATCCATTAAAAAATCAACGGCTTGATTTTTTAATGGAATATGTAGAAAGTCAGAACAAATAAATAAAATATTTTTCTGTTCTTCATAGGTTTCTAAGATGTTCTTTAAAACGTAATGTCGCTTGTAATTATGATCCACCGCAATGTAGAGGCAATCTTTAGGCAGAGAGTTGTATAGACGCCTTAACGAGAAACCAATTCCTGTACCAAGATGGAGCAATGTTTTATGACTTAATTGCTCAAAATCAACTCTTCTATAGACCCAGTCAACAGCTTGATAGATATAATCTAAATATTTTTCATCTGTTTCCTTAATGTAATCTGATATAAAATAGTTGAATTCCTTTAACATATGGTTTGGACTTTTAACGTGGTGAGCATGTTGAATGGTTTGTGGAGTAAAAAGAATTCCGTCTTTAATAAAGTGTTGATGCTCGCAGCTACATTGAAGAACACCATGTAAAATTTGATTGTTAACGATATCTCCATTTTTGATGCTTAAAGTAACGCCGCATTTTTTGCATTCTAAAAGTGAGAGCACTGATAGGCTAAGACCTATTTTTTTGTATTTAGGTTTATTCGATGCAGTTAAATGGGTAAGTTCATTCTGTAAATTTTCTCTCACTTCTTCGTATTGGGCTATTTTATGCTCAATCGTATGTAGCTTTTCTAAAAAAATCTCTTTGTAAAATTCATTATTTTCAAGTGCGGATAATTTACCTAGCCTTTTATATTGAAAGATTGTTTTTATTTCACTTAATGTAAAACCGAGATTCTTTAGAAAAATAATATCTTTCACATCGTTATGGCATTGCTCATCAAATTGATATTGTCCCGATGCTTTCTCAGGTGTTAGTAAGCCAAGGTCTATGTAGTGTCTAGTTGTATTTATGCTTATTTTATTTTGTTTCGAAAATTGTCCTATTTTCATAGTCAGTCACCTTCAACTTGTTTTTGAAATCACATTATGTCTATTATATAACGTACAATTTTAAATTTCCCTTCACATATATACATGATTAAAAAAATCTATATTCTTTATTTATGGATAATCTACCATGGTTATAGGTCCTACACTATGAAACTACCACTACTATTTGTTGTATTTAAATACATTGAATTTCGCATTATCTCGAATTCAAATCTTCAAGATAATGGCCCTAAAATAAAAAGTACCACTAATCTAAATTAGATTAGCGTCCGATAGCCTTTTAATTCGAGACAACTTTATTGAAGAATACTGATTTAATTGAAACATCCTGTCTATTCGTTCAACAGTTTCGGCCTTCCACCCTTCATATTCTTCTACAAAATGAAAAGTGCCTTATCAATGAAGAACCAAATTATTTAAACGTACATTTTTCTTTTATTTTTATAAAATCTTCTTCAAGAATCTCACTTTTTTCAGAAACTAGAACAGATTGAAAAGACTTGAATAACTTTTGAATTTCTATCTGTTTATTTATAAGTTCAATACTTTTATTATAAGTATCTTGATCTTTATAACAATTAATCTCTAACCATTTTGTGTCATTTTCTTTGCTCTTAAAATAAAGAGTATGAAGATCTATATGCTTTGCATAAATTTCTCCAGCTTTTTCTTGAATACTTAAATACTCTTCTTCTTTTTCTTTTTGAATGTGGTATTGATATATCTTTACAAACATATTCATCCCCCTAAAATTACAAATAAATGGGCTAGATAGACATCAAATTAAAGTTTTTGATATAAACCAATCCTGTTTCCGTACGGATTTTCAAAAGAGCACCAAGCAGCTGACACGCCTTCATTTGTATTCATTTCTTCCATTTTAATTTACAACATCCCCCCTCACATCCATTAATATGAAAACAATATCTTCTGATTTTTTTGAAGATAATGACACTTCAATAATTTCATAAGGAGGGTTTTCCATTAGTTCGATGATCTTATCTGCCCACTTTATAACTTCCTCTCCACCAACAATCCCCCATCAGGTTTATCATCTTAATTAATGGCACAATTCTAAAGATATTGAGCGCAACCCTTTTTCACTCATTCTGCCAAACTCTTGAATATCAGTAAATCTAGTCATTTTTTTGATTTCAACTCTTGCATCCATTAGCCCTTTGGTCAAAGATCATTCATACATAGTTGCAGCATAAAGGATGTCAGCGATTGTCTTCCAAGATGGTTGTTTAGGGATTGGCTGATTTGTATTTAAATAGTATCCGTCCATATCTTCCACCCACGCTTCCATAGCCTCTAAATAATCTTTAAGGGTAATGTTCTCCCAAGCATTACCCTTTGTTTGTAAATCCTTTCTCAAGTGAAGAAGAAATTTAATTAAATCTTCCCTACTCTTAACCTCTTCTACCTTATTGTGTAGCATTATTATCACCTTACTTAATTAGCATTGTTATTTATGAAATATACCATGATCATATATAATTAACATATACCTTCAGAATTGATGTTCTTGAAACGATTCTCAACTCTTTTACTCATTCATTTAAGTGTTTTCTTCATAGTCTAAACCTAATTTTAGCATATCGCCCAATTATAGGGCCTTAAAATAAAAATGACGCTAATCTGAATTTCAGATTAACCTCACTTGCCGAAGACTTGAATCGAAAAAATCATAATTTTCTTTATAAAAGGAATTTCCATTAACAAATTAGTTTTCTCATATTCGATTCTTCTATTAGATCATTTACCAGTTTTTTGATACAGTAAAAGAAAGCTTCTTATTATAATAAAGGCGACCACGCATTTACACGCAGTCGCTTTTTTTAATGAAAGATATGTTCGTCAACCACTTTTTGGGCATACTTTTCTAGGTTCCGATACGAGACTTGTTCATCAGTCTCTTCTTTTGAAAGGACAGAGAATTTATCCGGTGTTTTTAAGTCGACTGATATTGATGCTTTGAATACATACGTTGCATTGCCAATCAAATCGATTTTGAACTGGCCTTTTCTTACTTCATGAGGTACACATCTTACCATACCACCATTATTAAAAACATCAATTGATGTCTCAAAAGATTGCTTGGTAATCATTCTATAAATTAATGTTGAGGCACTCATGGCTGTCCCACAAGCATTCGTAAAGCCTACTCCTCTTTCAAAAGTTCTTACATAAATAGCCTTATCGCCAAGCGGATGAACAAAACTAACGTTTACTCCATCCGGGAATAAATTATTTGGCATATTTACTTTTTCAGAAATAACCTTTTGTTCATTCGAAATAATTTGGTCCGTATCCACCATAGCGATTAAATGAGGATTAGGGACAGCGACGGCAGTAAAACGAATCGTGTCGGAAAGTTCAGGAACCGTTTCATTTATTAATTTCTCTGCGCGTTCTATATTCAGAGGCAAATCGGAAAGATGAAAGGAAACCGGCGATATTTCTACTTTGTAAGTAGGTATTCCCTCGTAAATTTCTTTTTCTTGGGAAACCAATAAATTTGCCTTCATCGTTTCGATTAGTACTTCTGATAAACTTAATTTTTCACAAATGTATCTTGCGACACATCGTAAGCCATTTCCACACATCGATGCTTCAGAACCATCAGCATTAAAGACTCGCATTCTAGCTGCTGCCTGCTGACTTTCTAATACAAAGAGTATCCCATCCGCGCCAATGCTACTTTTCCTGTCGCACAGTGCGATGGCTAAATTTTCTCTATCTTGATCTGTCATTTGGTGATCATGTTCCATTTCATCAATTAAGATAAAATCATTCCCCGACCCATGACATTTAATTAATTGAATATCCATCTTGTCTCCCCCGTCCATTATAAGTCAATTGATTTTCTATAAGATTGCCACAGTTTATACTATTTCGCAATAATCAATTTATGTATATTCCTCCAATAGGTGATCCTCTGTATAAAAATATGGCATACTACATTAGGACAAATTAAACTCAAGTATGGTGCTTGCTCTTTATACAATTGAATACGACCACTCTCATTTAAAAGGGAAAATTCTTCATACTATTGTCCGATTCTTGACGACAGATGACGGTCGCCTCAATTAACATAGCTTGATTGACTAGACTTTGTTCGATTCACTAATTCATGTTTAAGTACACTCTCAGTCCATACGCAGGCTTCTTTAAAAGATGTAAACACAAATTGAGATGAAACCGTATATGTAGAAATAAAGCTTTCGACGTAATCCCATTCTCCTGATTCGCATGACTTAACCGCCTGTAATATATGATGAAGAAGATTGTCTTTTCCATTTAAAGCATCCTTAATTTCCTCATCTAAAGGTAAATCCTCTAAAATTTTCTTCATCGGGGTTTGTAAAACCGTATCCATTAATGAAAACATGCCTAAAAGAAAACAAGAAGATGAACCCTCATTTCCTAATAGTTTTTTCCCTATGCTTTCACATAATTTCCCCCTAGTTAAGCACATCCGAAGCAATTCTTCTGATAAATAATTGCTGCCACCCCATTGCTCCCTTACGGCTAAAATTGAAATCCACTTTTGAAGTTCATTTAACCCAATCAACACGATTCCTTGTTGAATGGATTTAATCGTTTTGGTTGTTTTAAAGGCCGGTGAGTTTATCAGCTTCAATAGTTTGTGAGAAAGTGACAAATCCTGCTCAATATACTTTGCTATTTTTGAAATATCGGGTTCCTTCGTGCTTAATTGTTGGATAACCTGAATATAAGAATAAAAATTGACGGGTATATCATTACTCTTTATTAAGACTGGTTTACTAAAAAAGTAGCCTTGATAGTAATGGTATCCAGCTTTTTTTGCTTCAAGATATTGTTCTCTTGTTTCTATTTTCTCAGCCAATAGTAACGTATTAAAGGCATTTGCCAAGCGTTCAATTAACTGTCTTTGCTTTTTGGTCGTGTCGTGAAAATCGACCTTAACAATATTTGCATTTTTCAATAATTCAACACTTAACGGGTTTTGTACATCCAATACAAAATCATCTAGTGCTACACGATAACCCTGCTTTCTCAATTTAATCACCGTATCGATTAATTTTTGGGAGGGTGTAATCTCTTCAAGAATTTCGATAAACATTTTGTCAGGTGAAAAAATACTGGCAAAATCAAAATGTAGCATCTCCTCAGTAAAATTAATAAAGCACGGTTTCCCATTTGTGACCGTATCAATTCCCATATTTATAAAGCTATTTACTAAAACATCTGCAGTAGCCTTATCACCATTTTCGTGATGATATACATCTATATGACGATTACGGTATAAAAGTTCATAAGCTACACATTTTTCATCTCGATCCATTATGGGCTGACGTGCGACATAAACTTCCATGGCAGGGCACTCCTTCAAAATCCATCATTTTTCAGTTACTTCGATCATATCAATCTCACTATCACTTGTCTATCGAATAATCGTTAAATAAAGGGACTTTTCAACAAATAACAAAACCATTCGACATTTCCTTTCACACCCCTATTCCAACAGAATTTATACATAACAAAAAAGCTCCCGAGGGAGCTTTTTGTTAAATATAATGGGCAACGAAGTTTATTAAAAATAAACCTGCGATAATATATAGGGAAAACGAGACTTCTTTTCCTCTTCCATTAGCAATTTTAAGAATTGGATAAAGAATAAATCCAATCGCAATTCCATCCGCAATACTGTAAGTAAATGGAATCATGGCAATAATGAAAATTGCCGGAAGAGCCTCTGTTAAATCCTTTAATTCTAACTGTCGAATATTTTGAATCATTAATCCACCAATCAAGATTAAAATCGGTGCAATGGCATGATTTGGAATCCATTTAATATATGGAATGAAGAGTATCGACACTAAGAATAAAACACCGGTTGTTAAGGAAGTTAATCCTGTACGACCTCCAGAAGCAATCGCTGCTGAACTTTCTACCGTGGAAACCGTTGGACTTGTTCCTAGTAACCCTGATGATAGTGCTGATATTGCATTTGCTTGAAAGGCTTTTCCATACTTGTTTGGCTGATTTAACATATCTACATGACCATGTACAAGTCCGATGTTTTCAAAAACGAGAACCATCGTTACAGAAAAAACAGCAATAGTAAACGGAAAGCTCATCATATTAGCAAATGAGAGGGCTCCAAAAACCTCCGTATAAGACTGCAATGAAACCGTCTTACTTTGTACAGAAGGTTCAATTTGGAACATGAAACCTAAAACTGTACCGAAAGCAATACTCCATAAAAAGCTTCCTGGTACATTTCTCAAAAATAAAATAAGCGTAACGAGTAAAGTAATGATTGTTGCTATTACAGTCAGTTCTCCTAAATTTCCTAATGCAATGATAGCATTGTCTCCTCGCACAACAATGCCGCCTTTTTCTAGTCCAATCAACATTAAAAACATACCAAGACCAACCGTTATAGCACCCTTTAATGAAGCAGGGATTGCCTCGCTTAATAACTTAGACAATTTCGAAAAGGCTATAATAGTGAACAATAAGCCCGAAACAAAAACCACAGCTAATGCCTCTTGCCAAGATAAGCCCATTGATCCAACTAACGTGTAGGTAAACATCGCATTGATTCCCATACCAGGTACAAGTAGAATTGGTGCATTAGCCCAAAGAGCCATCACTAAACATCCAAAAAACGATGCGAATATTGTCGCTAACACTGCTCCCTCATAAGGAATTCCTGCTTCTGTTAAGATCAATGAATTTACAGCGATGATATAAGCTATGGTCATAAAACCAATTAAACCAGCAATTAATTCTTGCTTAACCGTTGTTTCATGCTGCTTTAGTAAAAATATACCTCTTTCTCTTTTCATTTTATCTGTCCTTGTGAACAAATCCCTCTCCCAACCCGCCACTTTAACGTAGTAGCCACAAAAGAATATTCTATCAGACTACTCTCAATTTGCCAATGATTTATCCTATTTTCAAACATCAAATACGATTTTTCAAAAAAGACCTCCACCGTTATTCTTTATTAGCGCGTTATTTGTTAGAAAATTTTGAATTTAGAAGGATTTTTCATTTTTCCCTCGAAATGTTTATTAATCTATTCGTTTTAGAGAGGTGAATAATTTGGATAAAATCAGTTGCATTGCTTACTTATTGTTCCAAGCCGATGATCCAATTGTTAAAGAGGCAGCTCTGAAACTTGTCGCTGGCGATCTATCTCTAAAAGAAGTTAAAAACACCGAATATTGTCGTCCATACCTTGAGATTGCAGAAGCAAAGCTAAAAAATCACGACCAATTAACCACTGACGAAGTATGTCGTTTCGTAGAGGAATATTTATTTGTTCTATAATTTAAGTGGAATAAGAGAAGGGAACGCTATATTGCTATGGCGTTCCCTTCTCTTATTCCACTATACAGTCATAACAAAAAGGTACTTTTTGTTATTTCTCCTTCTTATTATCAACTGTTCAATCTCGCCTCTATTTTGTATCAAAAGGTATTGTCCCATCGCAAGACAAAAGAATCTAAAATACAAAAGGTGAATTTTACCTTTTAAAGAATAGTATATAGGTGCTTAATTAACGAAAGAGTCGTTTCAAGATTAGTGACTTTGAAAAAGTAGGAAGTATAAGAGGGATGATAAATAGTTAAATTAATAGAATTAGTGTTGGGAAAAGGTGATGCTGAAAGTAAAACAAGGAAAGGTGATGAACCCTTTTGGAGAATAAATATAGTAAGGTTTACATCGATTTCTATTATCCTCTTTATACTTGTATGACACCAAATGTTGTAGAATTAGGATGTTTAGAACAAGAGAAGAGCAACCTTAAACAGGTTTGGAAAGATTCTTAAAAACAACTAACCAATCTAACTAATTGACGCTATGTTGGAAATAGCTGATGAAACATATAATCATATTTAATAAATAACATTTCACTGACATTTTAGAGAGGAAGGTATCTATTAAATGCAGTCTCAAAAATATATAATTATTAAAATAATAGCAGATTTGGTTTCTTTAATTGCAATTACTGGATTATTGTATTCGATTTTTTTTGATATAAGCCTTGAGACAGATAAAATGATTACCATTATTTTGATTATATCTCTAATTTTATGTCTTACTTTAGATACAATAGCTCATTATCTAAAAAAAATTCAAAAAAGTAAATGAAAAACTCCTCTCATCGTGACAACGATTGATTGATTGATTGATTGTTTCCTATAATCAAACTAATCGCATTTCGTATATCTATAATCATACTGAATGGGATAAAAAGAAATTTTAAAGCCTTTTCCCGATTGCTATCGAGAAAAGGCTCCACCTACATTTATGAAAACGATCTCATCAAGTTAGCCATTTCTATTGCGGATACAGCTGCTTCCCAACCTTTATTACCTGCTTTCGTACCTGCTCTTTCAATCGCTTGCTCGATTGTGTCAGTCGTTAGGACACCAAAGATGACTGGTTTTCCCTCTGTCATCCCTGCTTGAGCTACTCCTTTCGCTACTTCATTACTAACGTAATCAAAGTGCGGTGTAGCTCCACGAATAACCGTTCCAAGTGTTATCACAGCATCATATTTTTGACTAGCTACCATTTTTTTAGCAACTAACGGGATTTCAAATGCACCTGGTACCCAAGCCATATCAATATCTTCCTCAGAGACCCCATGACGTTTTAGTGCGTCTTCTGCACCACTTAAGAGCTTGCTCGTAATAAATTCATTAAATCTACCAACCACAATACCAATTTTCAACCCTGTTCCAACTAAATTACCTTCATATAATGTCATTTTTTTCTTCCCCCTTATAGATTTAACAAGTGACCAAGCTTCGAATATTTCGTTTTTAAATAATGTTCATTCTCTTTTTTTGTTTTCATTTGAATTGGGATTCTTTCTGTTACTGATAATCCATACCCTTTAATTCCTGCTATTTTTCGCGGATTATTGGTTAACAACTTCATTTTTTTTACACCTAAATCTTTCAGTATTTGTGCGCCAATTCCATAGTCACGCAAATCATCTGCAAATCCTAACTGTTGATTGGCTTCTACCGTATCAAAGCCTTCTTCCTGAAGCTTGTATGCTTTCAGCTTATTGATTAAACCGATTCCACGCCCTTCTTGACGCATATATAATAATATGCCCTTTCCTTCTGCTTCGATTTGTTGTAATGCCGCATGTAGTTGGGGACCGCAATCGCATCGGTTTGAACCAAAAACATCTCCAGTTAAGCATTCTGAATGGACACGTACAAGCGTTTCCTCCTCGGATATGTCTCCTTTTACAAGTGCAATATGCTCTTTATTAGTCATGGTTTCTGTAAACCCAATTGCACGAAAATCGCCATACTCTGTCGGAAGCTGAATCTCAACCTCTCTTTTCACAAGCTTTTCTTTCATTCTTCGATAGGCAATTAAGTCTTGGATCGTGATGATTTTCAATCCAAAACGTTCTGAAAGAACCATTAAGTCTGGTAGCCTTGCCATTTGCCCATTTTCTTTAATAATTTCACAAATTACACCTGCCGGTTTGCAACCTGCTAAACGGGCTAAGTCAACAGCTGCTTCCGTATGGCCCGCTCGTTGTAAAACGCCGCCATCTTTTGCGACTAACGGAAAGATGTGTCCTGGCTTTTTAAACTCTTGTTTGCTGGCCTGGTCATTCATCATTTCAGAAATAGTAGCAGCTCTTTCAAAAGCGCTGATTCCAGTATGCGTAGAAATATGATCGATACTAACGGTGAACGCGGTTCCATGAGAATCAGTATTTTGCTCTGTCATTAAGGGAAGCTCTAGTTGTTTAGCCTTTTCATTTGAAATCGGCACACAAACTAATCCACGTCCCTCTTTGATCATAAAGTTAATGATGTCGGGGGTCACATTTTCGGCAAGCGCAACAAAATCCCCTTCGTTCTCTCTATCTTCATCATCTACAACGATAATCATTTTCCCTTCCTGTAAATCCTCGATTGCTGCTTCAATACTATGAAACAAGTTCATTCCCTCCTATTCAGCAAAGCCGTGCTTTTGTAAAAAAGATAAGTCCATTGATGAAGTAGACTCTTCCACACCCCTACTTCTAGACATTAAGCGATTCATATATTTAACGACCATATCACATTCAATATTGACCTCATCGCCAATTTGTTTTCTAGTTAAAATCGTGTCTTGCTGAGTTTGTGGTATAAGGGAAATAGAAAATGAATTTTCATCATCTAGAACAGAAAAGATTGTTAAGGAAGTCCCATCAATGGCTATGGACCCCTTTTCCATCATAAATGACATATACTTCTTATCTGCTAGTCTCATTTTCATATAAACAGCGTTCTCTCTATATTCTTTCGTTTCAACAATCCCCACTGTATCAACATGACCTGAGACAAAATGTCCACCAAACCGTCCATTTGCTCGCATCGCTCTTTCTAGATTCACATTTGTCCCTTTTGTTAAACTCTTTAATGAAGTAGCATGGTACGTTTCTGGCATAACATCAGCAATAAAGTTAGATGAAGTAAAGCTAGTCACCGTTAAACACACACCGTTGACCGCAATGCTATCACCAATTTTTATATCTTCAAGAACTTTACGACAATTCACTATTACTTCTAAAGATTCCCTTTTCGCCCTTATGTTTTGAATGACGCCAATTTCTTCAATTAAACCTGTAAACATATTACACCTCTGCGTATAATGGCTTTGCTATTATTTTTAAATCACTACCTAATTTCTCAATTTTTTCATATTCTACTTTTAGTCCGTCATCAATAGACTTGACTCCTTGTCCTCCAAATACACTTAAGCTATTTTGTCCACCAATCAAGGTTGGAGCAACATACATAATAAGTTGTTGGAAGGCTTTTTGAGCAAAGAAGGCTCCATGAATTTCAGCGCCACCTTCTACTAAAATTGAAGTAATCTTTCGTTTTCCTAATTCATTTAATACAAATGGAATGGTAACCTTTTCTGCTTTACACCTGACAACCTTCACGTCATGGCGCAATAAGTCTTTTTCTTTCGTTTCGGATGCATTTTTCCCGCAAAACACAATAGTCTGGCATCCATCAACCTGTACAATATTACTTGAAAGTGGTATTTGTAGATGGGTATCTAATACAATTCGAATAGGGTGATTACCTGATTGGGGCAGTCGCGTTGTAAGATGGGGGTTATCGTTTAAAATGGTTCCGATGCCTACTAGTATGCCGTCATGCCAATGACGATACTGATGTGCATCTTCCCTTGCTTTTTCTGATGTGATCCATTTGCTGTCACCAGTAGCTGTCGCTATCTTTCCGTCTAACGTTACAGCTGCTTTTAACGTTACAAAAGGGGTATCTGTTTGAATATAATGAAAAAAGGCTTGATTCAGCTCTCTTGCCTCATTCTCCAAAATACCCGTACGTACATCAATTCCAGCTTCCTTTAACTTTGTGACACTTTTTCCAGCTACAAGCGGATTGGGATCTAATGTCGCAATAAACACTCTGTTTATCTTTTTTGAAATAATTAAATCGACACACGGAGGAGTTCTACCTGTATGAAAACACGGTTCTAATGTCACGTAAAGATCCGCATTTTCAGCTTCCTCGCCTGCTTGTTCTAGAGCAAATACTTCAGCATGTGCATGACCTGCTTGTAAATGAACACCTGTTCCTATTACTCTTCCGTTTTTCACTACAATAGCACCGACTGTTGGATTCGGTGAGGTCTGCCCTTTTGCTGACATTGCAAGTGATATCGCTGTTTTCATATAGTATTCGTGCATTTTTCAGCTCCTTTCAAAACATTACTAAAAAACAACCCCGAGTGATAGTTCACTCGGGGGCTTTGGCATGACTAAATAAGCATAAAAAACATAAATTTTTTATGCGCGATTCCTTCTCCCATCCAGACTTTCACTGTCGGCTTTGGAGTTTCACCAAATCCACCGCCAAAGGCGGGTCACGGACTAAGAGCATTTGCTCATCACCGCCGGTTGGGAATTTCACCCTGCCCCGAAGGAATTCTATTCGATTATTGGTTATCAGAAATGTACTTTTCTTTTTCTAAAAAAGTATGCTTTAAAGAAAGTTAAGTATGTAGGGCTGGGTACAGACTCTCTTTAAACGTAGTCTGAAGTTGTTTATCACCCACGTTTAACCTATATCCTGACCCAAAACCTACCATTCCTGATACCTGAATAGTATCATTTCATGATAAAAAGAGCAAGATTTAAATCCTGCTCTTTTTAACCAGATAATGTATACTCCCTACTACTAATTGAAATGAAAGATTATTTAAAAATACTAATTTATTACGCTCTATAAACCTATTATTTATCGCTCGTTTCACTTTCTATTTTCGATAATGACTTGGCTAAGTAACCAAATGTATGTTGTCTATCACACACTTTCTCGACACGTTGCTTCCATGAAAATAATTGATTTGGTTTAATCAATATTTCAAGTAATTTCTCAAAGACTTCTGTTTCTTTATAAAGGCTCTCAATGTGGAAATATTGTCGAATCATATCCCTACTCGCTAACGCAAAATTATAATCTTGAAAAAATATGGGGTATTCAATATAAAACATTTCACTTGCTGGATGAAAAGTGTCACCTTGATAGCCAAAAACATCTTCATAACATTTGTTCGCTAGCTCTTGGAAATTCTGTTCAGGATTCAGATACATTTTATATTCAACTAAACTATGGTAATAATTCATTTTCACCATTAGTAAATTCATTAATTGATTTGCACCTTCTATTTGAGCATAATCTTCCTCTTGAAGTTTAAAGTTATTTTTTAGAAACTCTTTATCATACGAGATGGTTTGGAATAATTCAGCAATACTCTCAGCTGCTATGCTTGAGTGAAATCGATAGAGCTCTGGAAATTGATACGAACTATAGTAACCGTCGATGGCATGCCCCATCTCATGTATTCCAGTAACGAATGCTGAAAATGAATCTCGTTTTCCGACAACTACTTTGATTTCTTCTGGGTTAATATTTGTACAAAAACCACCATATGGAATTTCAAGGCTCTGTATTGTCACGGGAATTTGCTCTATCGAAATGTCTAAACTATTTAAAACATCCTTAAGAACGTCATACATACGTTCTGCTGTAAATTCTTCACTTTGAATTTGATGAAAATTAAAGGCTGTAAAATAAAGATCATAATATTGTAAAGCTTCCCATCCAAATTTTTCTTTTATGCGATGATTCCAAGACGACGAAGAGCTTCTTGTATTCTTTAAAAACTCGTTCATTTCTGATAAATACATCTCATAATCAATTTCCTTTAAGCTACATCTAAATTCATAATAATGGTTAAACCCTAAGTCCCGGGCCAATTTATTACGCATGACAATTAACGTTCTAAATAACTCCTCATTTCTTTCACCAATTTCTTTAGACTTTGATAGCAGCTTATGGCGAAGTTCACGGTCAGGACTATCTATCATGGTGGAGTGAGCCCTACTTATGTTGTACTCCTCTCCATCAAGGAAAAACGTACTTTCTAAGAGGCGCTTTTGCAAAGATTGTTGAATCTTCACCAATTCTGGATGACTATCAAGTGAATCCTTTATCATTTGGGATAAGAATACTTCTAACCTTCTGAACCAAATGGGGTCATCCTTCATTGTTTCTTGCCACGATAATATGTTTTCTTTCAATTGTTCATTCGTCATTAACATATTCTTTATTTCTAATATTTCATCAAGTCTCGTGCTTTCTTTTCCCTCAGCATACATCTCATAATAAAGTCTCTCTTCTTCTTGATATAGTTGATCAAGTTTTAGTATCTCTTCGTCATAGGCTTTTTTCCAATCGTTACGCTCTCTAATATGAAGGAGACGAGTAAAGTTTATTTCCATAGAAACTCCTTTAAGATAAATTCATTTTATACGTTTCTCCATTCGCATCGCTCTGTCCTAAACGACTATGTTCTATGCTTGTAATGCTCCCTTTAAATATTCGAGAAACATTACATATTGCTCTTTCATTTTTAAGCTTTCTTTCGGTAAGTGCGAATCATCTACCGCTAACCCATCAACAAATGAGACAATGGTTCTGGCAAGAATTTCACTAGGAAAACGTTCTTTAAATTCCCCATTTCTTTGTCCTTCAGCAATAATATCGGCAAAGATTTTTACCCCTAGCGTATAACGTTCATTCCCATATGCTCGTCGACGTTCATCTCTTCTGCCAGTTAGAAAGAACTCTAGCTTACTAGGAGCTAGTGGGTCCATTGTATCAGTAGGTTCCATTTGCTCCCCAAACATCCTTAATAGGAGCAAATTCCAATACGACTCTACCTTGCCTTCAAGTATCTTCTCTGTTTCCTGGACTACTCGATGCAAATCTTCCTCTAAAATGGTTTCGAATAGATTCTCCTTGTTTGAAAAGTATTGGTATAATCCACCTTTGCTCATTTTTGCCGCTCCCATTACATGTTCCATTGTTGTTCTTTCATAGCCCTGTTCAATAAATAGCTTCTTGGCAGCGCTTATAATGTTTGCCCTTCGTTGCTCTCGGTGCTCCTTACTTACTTTTGGAGACATACCTATCCCCCCTAAACTTCATTTAAATCTAACAAATAAAATCGACGCTAACGTCTATATTTATTATTATAAAGACGGTAGCGTCGATTTTCAATGTATAGGAATTAATTTTTTTGAACAACCTTTATGTATTACAACCACTGACTTTTGTCTGTGGTTATTTTATTGGTTATAAATTTAATAATAGTAGAGCTCTCATGTTATATTCTAAATCTGATACTAATACAATAACCAACAAGATAAATAAAACCAATATTAAGGCCATATTATTAAATACATCCATCTTTTTTCATCCCCTATAGTCTTTTACAATATACTATGCTAATAGATTCCATTTGGTATAGGACAGGTGATCTAAGACAAGCATACATTTTTAGTAGAATGATAATGATATTTTCATCTAAACCTTATTTTTTAAAAAACGCTAAGCTATATATCTTTCTCGAATTCAATAATTCAAGATAATGGCCCACTACTTAAAAACTTACTCCTAGTTTTTATGTCTATCATTTGCTTATTTTTTTCTAGCTTATAGTCAAGGCTCATTTAAACCTTACAATTGGAAAGGTTGTAGCAATACAAGTTGTTCGCTCTTCAGGGGAGTCACGTAGATAACTTCAATAACTATTTTTGCTGCAGGAGAACTCCGAGACAGAAATTGACATGGTTTAGGTCTTTTGTTAATCTTGACTTAAATTATGTCAAGGAGCTATAAAAAATGAGTACTAACAACCTTTTAAATGCGAAAACCATATTAGAATACCTCGTAATGGTCAATGAACGGTCTTATTCAGCGATTGGTCGGGAGTTAAATATTACTCCTCAACAAATTTCAGATTGGATTAAGAAACGCAGGCCCATTCCGCAAGAAAGATTAAAATCCCTTAGTGACTATTTTGAAATCGATGAATCGTATTTAGTGGATGAGAAGAATTTTACCAAAAATCTCGATCCCATTAATAAGATCGATATCCAAATGCTGCTCATTAAAAAAAGAATAAATGACGGTGTTGAGGAGACAGAATCTTACCTAGAACAAATCGAGAAGCTTCATAAGGAAAAAGCGAAACAAATTCGTATCGGAAGATTGGCTTCGATACTTCATCATGATGATGAAGAAATAGACCGAGGAATCGACTTATTCTTAACAGAAATGGAGCAACTGATTAGAGAAAAACGAACTGACTAATAGAACCAAGAATCGATTAAAGGGCTGCTTTCCAGACTAACAGGCATTAATTTATAACTATTCTTACTTCGGAATAACTTTAAGACATAAAATACGCCATAACATTTGACGTATTTTATGTCTTTTGTTATTATCGACTTAAATTACGTCAAGGAGTGAAAAGATATGAGTGATAAGAACACTAAAATCATCCGTTACACCGAACCATCCCAACTCGCTGGCATGAGATTTATGCAACGACGTATTGAGGGTAGTATCATCATGCTGAACCTCCTGCGATTTCGTGATGTTGCCGATTACACAGCCAATCCTGAACTAACACCAGAGGCCCCAATTAGCGGTGCAGAAGCTTTCAACCGCTATATTGAGCACACGCTCCCATTTCTCCGTGAAAGCGGGGGTGAAGTCATGTTTCTTGGCGATGGCGGAGAGTTTCTTATCGGTCCCGAAGACGAAAGATGGGATCTTGTCATGATGATTCGCCAGAATAGTGCACAGTCTTTTCTTGCTTTTTCAAATAATCAAGACTATCTAGCCGGTATCGGACATCGGAATGCAGCAATTGAAGATTCACGCCTTCTACCGATGACAGAACTTCCGATTTAGATGGAGGAGAGCATATTAATATCGGCAAGCTAAACAAATGGGGTGTGTTGTTTTCTAGGCTTTAATTATTAGAACTAATGTGAATAGTTTGGTTAAAGCGGTAATAGAGGACAATTTAAGCCTGTATCTGTCCCCTCGATTTTTTAGAGTTCCGAACCAAAGTTAAAAATAACCCAGAAACAAGTTCAGTCTTGTTTCTGGGCTACCTGATGTTACGTATAATAGTATAGGAGAGTGTACAGCACTTAATCTATATCTACTTGAGGCGTTGCAAATACTTCATTGGACGGCTGTAGAGGTTTTCCTTCTACCCACGCAAATACCGTGTAGTAATACGTCACTCCATTTTCTACATCTGTATCTGTATACGTTACTGTATTCGGATCTATTTGACCACTAATTATCGTTGTTGATTCTCCGGGGGTTGTTGATCTTCCAACTAAGTATAATTTAGCCCCTTCCACTTGATCCCATTCCAATGTCACTTTAGAAGCTGATGCCACAGCCTCGACTTGATGAGGTTCAGGCGTTGCAGATACTTCATTGGACGGCTGTAGTGGTTTTCCCTCTACCGACGCAAATATCGTGTAGTAATACGTCACTCCATTTTCTACATCTGTATCTGTATACGTTAATGTACTCGGATCTATTTGACCACTTATTATCGTTGTTGATTCTCCAGGGGTTGTTGATCTTCCAACTAAGTATAATCTAGCTCCTTCCACTTGATCCCATTCCAATGTCACTTTAGAAGCTGATGCCACAGCCTCGACTTGATGAGGTTCAGGTGTTGCAGATACTTCATTGGACGGCTGTAGAGGTTTTCCTTCTACCCACGCAAATACCGTGTAGTAATACGTCACTCCATTTTCTACATCTGTATCTGTATACGTTAATGTACTCGGATCTATTTGACCACTTATTATCGTTGTTGATTCTCCGGGGGTTGTTGATCTTCCAACTAAGTATAATCTAGCCCCTTCCACTTGATCCCATTCCAATGTCACTTTAGAAGCTGATGCCACAGCCTCGACTTGATGAGGTTCAGGCGTTGCAGATACTTCATTGGACGGCTGTAGTGGTTTTCCCTCTACCGACGCAAATATCGTGTAGTAATACGTCAC